>CACZNS010000026.1 GCA_902782575.1 uncultured Lachnospiraceae bacterium | reverse complement strand
GTCTTCGGTATCTCGATACCGTTTCCGCCGTATTTTTTATCATCGCTGTTTAAGATCAGCGAATAGTTTCCCAGATTCGGCACACCGACGCGATAATCCCCGCGCTCCATAGGAGTAAAGTTCACAACAAAGATCAGACTGTCCTTACCTTTTGAATTCATCCGGATAAAAGAATATAAGCTCTTCTCGGTATCATCCGCATTGATCCACCGGAAACCGTCATTACTGTTGTCAAACTCCCAAAGAGCACTGTACTTCCGGTATGTCCGAAGCAGATCTCCCACAAAAAGCTGCATGCCCGCATGGAGCGGATCCTCCAGACAGAACCAGTCAAGCTCCCTTGCCTCGCTCCATTCTCTCTCCTGCGCAAATTCCTGCCCCATAAACAGCAGCTTTTTTCCGCAGTGTCCGAACATAAACGCATATCCGGCACGAAGATTGGCAAACTTATCCACTTTGTAGCCAGGCATCTTCATCAGCATCGAGCATTTCAAATGTACTACTTCGTCGTGGCTTAAGACCAGAATATAGTTTTCAGATGCATTGTAGCTCATCGCGAAAGTCATTTTGTAGTGATTATCCTTGCGGAAATAAGGATCCAGCTTCATATAATCACAGAAATCGTGCATCCAGCCCATGTTCCACTTGAAAGAAAAGCCAAGCCCGTCATCCTCCGGACGGCCTGTGACCTTCGGCCAGGCGGTAGACTCTTCCGCGATCATGATCGCACCCGGAAATGCACCAAGGATTTCGGAGTTCAGATGCTTGAAAAATTCGATTGCCTCCAGATTTTTATTTCCACCGTACTTATTTGCTACCCACTGCCCGTTTTTCTTTCCGTAATCCAGATACAGCATGGATGCGACGGCATCGACCCTGAGACCGTCGATATGGTATTCTCTCATCCAGTAATTTGCGTTTGCGATCAGGAAATCCTTGACTTCATTTTTACCGTAATCAAAAATCTTGGTTCCCCAGTCCGGATGCTCTCCCTTTTTCGGGTCGGCATACTCATACAGAGGAGAACCATCAAACATTGCCAGGCCATGGGCGTCTCTCGGAAAGTGTGCCGGAACCCAGTCCAGAATCACACCGATCCCGTTTTTGTGGAAGGTATCGATCATATACCGGAAGTCGTCCGGATTTCCGTATCGCGACGTGGGTGCATAATACCCCGTTACCTGATAGCCCCATGAGCCGTCAAAGGGATACTCGGCCATCCCCATAAGCTCCACATGAGTATAGGGCATTTTTTTCAGATATTCGACCATGCGGTCCGTAAATTCCCGATAGGAATAAAAACCGTCATTCTCTTCTGTCGGATGGCGCATCCAGGAGCCAAGATGCACTTCGTAGATCGCCATCGGCTCACGGTTCATGTCAAATTTCTCGCGGCGCCTCATCCATGCGGCATCTGTCCACTTGAAGTGCTCCAGATCATAGGTTTTCGACGCCGTTCCGGGGCGCTCCTCCGCATACACGGCGTAGGGATCTGCCTTGTAAAGTCCTTCTCCCGATTCGGAAACAATGTAATATTTATAAAGCTGATTTTCCTTTACACCGGGGATAAAGAGAGTCCAGATCCCGATATCGCCCAGCCGGTTCATGGGGTTTGTCTCCGGCTCCCAGCCGTTCATCTCACCCACCACACTCACATATTTTGCATTCGGAGCCCATACCGCAAAGAAATATCCTTTTTCCCCGTTTTCCTCGGAAGGATGGGCACCGAGCTTTTTGTATATTTCATAATGGATCCCCTGCCCGAAGAGATAGATATCCATCTCACTGATAAATACCCGTTTGTCGGCTTTCTTGGCCGGAGCTGTTTTTACTGCGGGCTTTTTTACCGATGCTTTCTTTTCGGCAGTTTTCTTGTTCTGTTTTTTCTCTGCAGGCTTGACAGCTGCCACTGCTTTCTTCGATACTGTTTTCTTTTCGGTCATAATATTGCTCCTATCCTTAAACCTTTGCAAAATCCTTTTCCCGAATAATGATCAGATCATCCTTATTATAGCGTTTCCCCAGCAATACATCCATCAAATGCGCCGGGTTTTTTTTGTTTACATGTTTGATCGCGGCATCCACGATATCCTCTACCTCTTCCGCGGTCACCAGATGATCTGCCGTCTGCCTCTCATCGATCCGGCTGTAAAGTGCCAGTACTGCCAGATCATCGATCATATACTCCTGATCTTTTGCGTATTCCCTTGCGTGACTGACCAGATCATCATTTGTAAATTTCGGAATATCGGCAAAAACATTAAACACTTTCCTGAAGCTGGGGTATTTCTCGGCAAAATCCTTCAGTGCTGCCTTGCTGTCTTCCAGGATCACAAGCAGGGTAAGATCACTGCTCGTAAGAACATTCAGAATGGTTGTGATCGTCTCTTCCGAAAGTCTTCCTGCCCTTTCAACCACCAAAACCGCATTATCCAATGCATTCAGGGATTTCTGGATATCCTTCGTATTAAAGATCTCCGCTTCAATCTTTGCGACCTTGATACCGGTCGGATTTTTCTGCTGCTGATCCTTAGCAAAAGCCTGCGCCAGAGCCACTCTCAGAGATGCTTCATTCCCGGTTATGACAATATTGCCTCTCGAGCCCGACATGCTGACGTTTCCGACAGAGTGCCGCAGCCGGTCAGCCATCCCGTTGATCGAAAGGAAGGGTCCGAAAATCTCCTTCTCGCTCTCTGTCAGCTCCCGGACAACCTTTTCTCTTTCTTCCGAATGTATCTGCCGGGCTTCCGGAGGATTCTGCTTCTGTTCCGAAGCTTTCTGCTCCGATGCCTCCTGCAATGCAGTCTCCAATTCTTTTATCGGAAGCGGTTCCGTTCTGACCATATCATCCGCTTTATGGATTTCCGCGATGGATTTCTCATTCAGCTGCCGTACCGGTTCCTGTGGCTCCGGTTGGTTCGGAGACTGGCTCACAGATGTCCGTTGACCGGCCTCTTCCAGTGTCCGGACCGGCTCCTCTGCCTTTTGCTCCGCGGCAGCAGGCTCGGGGGTTGGTATCTTCTCCTCCGGCACAGAAACAAACTGCTGGGGCAGCACTGTTTCAAACATTACCGGCGGTTGCGAAACAGATCTCGATGCTTCCGGTACCGGTACCAGAGTCGACGCAGGAGTGGGCGCAGCTGTCATGGCAGGAGCTTTATAACCCGGTATCATGCCCTCCATCTGCTTTACGATATCGGCCGTCTGCTGAAGAGACTTCCGTTTGGCCGCATCGATTCGGCTCTGCTGATTTTCCTCTTTGATCTTATCCCACTGGGCAAGCAGAGTTTCGATATCCATCTGCCCGGTGATCTGCTTTTCCAGTTCGGGCGGAACATCCGGCAGATTGAGATTCATCTGTCCGCTTCCGTCCTCTGTGATAATATTCCTGTATTGAGCCGGGGGCTCGGAGGCCAGCTGCGACGCCCCGGTTTTTGTCAGCTTGGGATGCTGCGAAATAGTCTGTTTTTCCAGCGTCTTCAGCTTCGGGGGCTCCTGCGGTCTGATTTCCGGAGCTTGAACCTGTACCGGCTCCGGCACGGATGCCGACTCCTGTATCGTCGGCTGTACGGCGGCCCCTTCCGGACCCTGCTGCGGCTGCGGCGCCTGTATCGATTCCCGGATCGGCTCCGGTTCAGGAACCTGCATGTTCTCCGTGAATATCTCTGTCATTCCGGAATCCGGCTCCGCCGGGATATTCTCTTCTTTCTCCAGAAGCGGTTCACCAGTCTGCTCCTGAAGCTCATCCATATTTGCCTTCAGCTCTGCCTGCAGATTTAAGGTACTATATTTATCCAGATTAACGGATATCTCTTCTTTGCCGTCAGGCAGATTAAACTGTATTTCCCTGTTCGGTATCCGGATTGTCGGCTCATTGGATGCAGTAACCTTTCGCACCTCGATCGGCATGGCCTGCTGCTCTTTAATACCCGGCGCCTTCCAGCCCTGCTGTTGCTGCGGATCCTCCTGCTCATACGGCATATATTCCGGCGGATAATTGTTAAACTCCCATTGCCCTTCTCCGTACATCTGGCCTTCGGATCCGGGCTGCTGCATATATGCCCCGTTTTGATATTCAGGCTGCATCCCGTACATCATTTCTTCGGGATACGGAGCATACCCTTCCGGTACATACTCCTCTTCCGGTACATACTCCTCTTCCGGATAGTCCGGATAGCCCTGATAATTCTGCTGATAATCCGGTTGGAAATCCTGTTGGTATTCCTGTTGGTAATCGGGCTGATAATCCGGGTGATAGCCGGGCTCATAACCCGGTTGGTAGCCGGGCTGATAATATCCCTGGGCGGGATCGGGATTCTGCGGTATCTGCTGAGGCTGAGGTTGAGATTTAAGCGCCTCGGTCTTTTGCATATATTCCGCTTTTAACTGTCTTGCTTTCGCGACATACGGCCCTTTTACAAACCAGATGATGATATCATCGCAGGCATTGATACATTTCTGCGCCTGCCCCGTATCATGATAAAGCTTGGCAAGCTCATATGACCATTTTTCATTAAAATCGTTGAAATGCTTTTTCTGAAATTCCTCAAGCAGCTCGATCCGCTCACCGGAATCCGCCTCCGTGACACAAAGAAGTTTATAATGCAGGATATATCTACCCGGATCATCGGGGGCAAGTACAGCAAACTCTTTCAGGTATTTAACGACATATGCCAGCTGATTCATCTTGATCGCCAGCTCGCATAAATCGTATACGATCTTTCTTTTGATCGGATTATCCGGATCCTTCTCGTATGCTATGGTCAGAACCGTAAATGCATCTTCATACCGTTTTGTGATCTTATAGACCTCACTGACCATTCTGAGGGTCCGTATGCTTTTCTCGGTCCGCCAGTCAATCGTATCCGCTATATCCATCGCATCCGGATATTCTCCCTTTTCCATCAGCGAAACGATCTGATTTATGCGGACTTTTCTTTCGTACTTATCCACCTCTTATTACCTTCCTCTATGACCTCCGTCGTTCTGTCGGGATAACCCTACCAGAACTTGTGGTTAAAATCTAAATTGAGATCGCATAGTAGCACATCTTGTGTTCTGCCATACACGTCATCAGTTTAGCATAGAGGCATATTGTTGTCAAAGAAATCACTTAAGAAATCGCTTAATTTTGCAAATTCGATTAAAGTAAGTTCTTCTCCCCGGACCGTGAGAGGCTTCCCCAGTGCTCTGACAGCCGTTTCTACCGTCTCTTTTGAAAGATTCAGACCGGCTGCATTCTTTAATCCGTTTATAAGGGTTTTCCTCCTTTGATTAAACGACGCACGGATCAACGCAAACATCTGCTTTTCATTCCGCACGGATACGGCAGGGGTCGAAAAGACAGACAGCTTCAGCACAACCGACGTTACGTTCGGCCGAGGAATAAAACAGGAGGGAGGCACCTCTGTGATAATCGCCGGCTTTGCATAATACTGCACGGCCAGAGAAAGTGCGCCGTAATCTTTTGTTCCCGGTCCGAAACGGATCCGGTCCGCCACCTCCTTTTGAACCATTACCGTAATGGAGGAAAGCGGAGCCCTGCTTTCCAGAAGCTGCATCATGATAGGTGTGGTGATGTAATACGGAAGATTAGCAACCACCTTACATGCTCCGGTTTTACTGTTCTGACGGATCAGACCGGCAATATCCGTTTTCAGCACATCCTGATTCAAAACCTCCGCATTATCATAAGTAGAAAGTGTATCGCTTAAAACAGGGAGCAGCTTTTTGTCGATCTCTATCGCGGTAACAAAACCCGCTGCATCACAAAGATACTGTGTCAGCGTACCGATACCCGGTCCGATCTCGATCACATAATCGTCTTTTGTCAATTCCGCCGCTTCAATGATCCGTTCGAGGATGCGCGGTTCGATCAGAAAGTTCTGACCGTAACGTTTATTGGCTGAAAAACCATGTTTTGAAAGAATGGCCTTTGTGGCCGTAAGGGATCCCAAATTAGCCATGATCAGTTTATCCGATAAAGATTTTTTGCATTTTTCATAGTCTGTTCGCAGACAGCTTCCGGGGTTATTCCTTTCAGTTCCGCAATCTGCGCTGCCACAAAGGGGAGATTCAGGGAGGAATTGCGTTCTCCCCGGTGAGGATCCGGTGCCAGGTAGGGACTGTCCGTTTCCAGTACGACTGACTCCAGAGGAATAGCCTGAACAACCGCCTTCAGCTTTTTTCCGTTCTTAAATGTTACCACACCGCCCACGCCGATCATGAAGCCCAGTGAAATATATTTCATTGCCTCTTCGGCAGAATAGGAAAAACAATGAATTATGCCATGAGGCTTTCCGGATCTGTCCCGGTAGCAATCCCGAAGCACTCTCCAGGTATCCTCCGAAGCGCCCCTGCTGTGAACCACGATTGGCAGTCCTGAAGCTCCGGCCAGATCGATCTGCGCTCTGAACCATTTCTCCTGGATATCCTTTTCGGGATAACCCTCCGAAAAATCGAATCCGATCTCTCCGACCGCACAGATCTTCGGATTGTTTCTGATCAGGGTTCCGATTTCTTCCAGATCCTGCACAGTCAGCCGATCCACCGCCTCCGGATGCACACCCAGCGCACCGTACACCCACTCATACTGCTTTGTCAGCGCGTCGGTTGTATAAACGGAATCCATGTCTGCGGCAACGTTGACGATATAATCAATTCCTTCTTCTTTCAGTTTTTGACCAAGCAGGATATCCCGGTCTTCAGAAAATCGCTCATCATCATAATGGGCATGTGTTTCAAAGATCATGTTTTATTCTCCTGTCGTACAGCGGTATGGACAGCCCTTTTTACAAACCGCCAGCAAAGGATCAGAATGGATTCTCCGATCAGCACAAAGCCGACTGTCATGCAGTTAAAGATAAATACCTTCGCCCGCGGTATATAGCTGATAAAATGAAAGGACAACACTTCCGCCACATACAGAACATAGAAATTGATATGAGTGATCATAATGAACAGCGAGTTCACCCCGTAAAAGCGAAGCAATATCAGCGGTGCCTTCTCCGCAAGGCTCTCCAGACTCATGGCAAGCAGGATCACTCCGCTGCTCCCGCAGATGGCGGTAATGAAAAAGATAAACAGGTTTCCGTAAACGGCAAAATGCATATCCACCGTTCCGTTCGGTTTCCCGGCAAAGTAAGTCAGGATAAGCAGGCATGCTCCAGACAGCGCGAAAGTCCATGGTTTGACCGGCAGGTTCCTGATCAGCGAAAACAGGCAATACCCGATCCCGGTAAGAAAAGCACAGATAAAAAACCGCACAAAAGCCTGGATGAAATGATTCTGTTCTTTCCATAAAGGAAGATAAAAGGCCAGCATCAAAACCGCAGATACCGCAAAAGCGGAAAGGATAGACGCTCTCTTCGGAAGCTTTCGAAAAACCTTCATCAGAATCAGCCAGATCACTTCCCCGAAAAAGACTGCCGGTAAAAACCAGAGGACTGAGTTCCCGTATAAAATCAATGAATCTGTCAGATTTGTCCGAAGTGTACCAAACGGATCGCCGTTTCCCGTAACAAAGTAATACAGGAGATCAATACAAGGGTAAAGGATGGAAAAGATCAGATAGACCAGCATGATCCGTTTCAGTTTTTTGATCAGCAGCCCCTTCAGATCCCGCTCTCTTTCCCCTGTATAGTTCATCAGCATTCCTGAGATCAGAAAAAAAAGCGGCATATGGAACGATACGATATAGTTACGCACTCCCTGATCTACATATTCGATATGACCGATAATGACCAGAATAATGCCGATCCCTTTTGCAATATCAAAGCGGTTTAACCTTTTTTTCTCCATCATGGACAAATTATAACATAAAAAACT
>CACZNS010000025.1 GCA_902782575.1 uncultured Lachnospiraceae bacterium | reverse complement strand
TTCCAGTCTACCTACTGGCAGGCAGCCCTGAAGGGTATGGATATGGCAAAGGCTGAGCTGGGTGTTGATTATGACGCACACGGCCCGAACTCCGAGTCCGACATCGCTGATCAGGTAAACATGCTGAACTCCGACATCAACAGCAACCCTCCGGGAATCGCTCTGGCGGCCTGCGATACGACCTCCGTTCTGGATTCTCTGAAGGACTGCGCAGACAAGGGCATCCCGGTTGTCGCATTTGATACCGGCGTTGCTGATGCTCCGGAAGGCTCCATCGTTGCTACCGTTGCTACAGACAATACTCAGGCAGGCGAGGTTGCTGCCGAGAATATGTACAAGGCTCTGAAGGACGTGATCGCAGGCGCTACCGCTCAGGTACGTGTAGGCGAGATCAACCAGGATGCTACCGCTCTGAACATTCAGCAGAGAGGCATGGGCTTCATCAACAAGTTCGCTGATCTTGTTGAGGCAGACGGCAAGACTGTTGCAGTCGTAGGAAACGAGTTCTACGCAAACGAGGCTAAGAAGGCTCACGCTGATCTTGCAGACGAGGCTTCCGCTGATGTCGTTATCGAAGTTGCAGTTCCGGCTCAGACAACTGTTGAGCTTTGCTCCACAGCAGCTCAGGCTATCCTTTCCAAGAAGGATACCATCGGTGTGTTCGGCTCCAACCAGACCGCAGCAGAAGGTCTTCTGGCAGCTGATGCAAACCTGTCTCTGCTTGGCTCTGACGCAGCAGGCGGCGATGTGATCGGTATCGGCTTTGACGCAGGCTCTATCATCAAGGGCGCTATCCAGGACGGCACGATGTACGGTGCGGTTACCCAGTCTCCTCTGATGATGGGTTACTATGCGATCTACGCTCTGACCATGGCAGCAAACGGCGACAAGGTTGAGGATTTCCCGACAGCCGGCTACTGGTATGATGCTACAAACATCGATGATCCGACGATCGCTCCGAACCTTTATGACTGATCCCGCATCCGGAAAAAAGATACGGTAATATGAAACAGGCGATGGCTCTCTCTTCGGAGAGAGCCATTGTTTTCAAGAAAGCGGAAAAGCCCGAAAGGCGGCTTGCAAAAGAAAGGAGAAAAAAATGTTAAAAGGAATACCGAAAATCTTACCCCCGGAGCTTTTGAAGATCCTCTGTGAGATGGGGCATACGGATGAGCTGACCATCGGAGACGGCAACTTCCCGGGCACTACCTACGGCAAAAAGGTGATCCGCATGGACGGACACGGCGTCCCGGAGATCCTGGATGCGATCCTGCAGGTCTTCCCTCTGGATACCTATGTGGAGCACCCGGTCACTCTCATGGCAGTGGTAAAGGGCGACACGGTGGAGACACCGATCTGGGATACCTATAAGGAGATCGTCAGAAAATACGATGAGCGCGGGGATGCCTGCTTTGAAGAGATCGACAAGTGGGAATTTTATGATAAGACAAAGGAGCACTCCAGCGTGGTGATCCAGACCGGCGAGTCCGCACTGTATGCAAACATCATCCTGAAAAAGGGTGTAGTGGTAGACTGATGGCGTCAAGACTTCCGGGAGGCGGAAGGCCCGGCAGGGAGTATCCGGCATGAGGATCACGGGACGCAGAAGATCCCTTTCCGTCTGTACGGAAGCGGGATGGGATGCCTTTGATCTGCTGACGGAGGCTCCGCTTACGGATGAAGACATCGAAGAGCTGCGGCAGGTGGAAGGCTCCTTCCTGTACCTGAAGCAGCTGAAGAAGCCGTTTTTTAAGATCGAGAATCACAACTATGTCCTGCGCGGGGTGCGGGGAGAGAGCTTTTTCCGGTTTGCCGTCCATCGGGACAGCACAGGCGAGGTGGACCGGGTCACGGAGCTCATCAACGGCCGTCTTCGAAACAGTAACGGAAAAAGCGTAACAGAAGGAGGAATATAGGAAAGATGAAAAAGCTTGCAATGGAAGAAAAACTCGTCGTGCGCCCCATCGTGGGCTGTCTGACGCATTCGCATTTCTGGGAGGGACCCTGCAGAGCCGGACATGCGGAGGATATGACGAAGGAGGCGGAGAGCGCCGCGGCGGACCGCTACTTTGCACAGATGAAGGAGGAATTAAAGAAGGTTACGGACGAAGCGGAGCTGCTGCCGATGGTGGACGCACGCTATGATGAGAAATTTGTCGTATCCGAGGAGGTCTATGCGCAGATCGAAAAGGATATGGAAAAAGCGGATATCTTTCTTTGCATGGGATGGCGGATCCCGAAGCTGGAGCGTTATAAAAAGCCGGTGGTCATCATGCAGAACGGCAATGAAGGCATCGACTTTGCGGCTTACTGCAGGAATATCGGTGTGGAGGCCTATGTGGCGATGGACATCCGGGACTTAAACGAGATCCTCCATTACCTCTGGGTCAGAAAGGCAGTTGCCTGCACCCGGGTACTCTGCCTGTCGGCTTCATCCCAGCCTACCTTCGGGATCCAGAGCCTGATCCGCGACCCGGAGATCCTGCGGCAGAGATACGGGCTGGAGGTCATCAAGCTTCCGTTTTACGATATCTTCAAGTACATGGACCAGATCACGGACGAGGAGGCAAAGCCCATCGCGGATAAGATCATAAACGGCTCCGGTGATACCAAGGTCAATACGGACTGGTTCTTAAACGACATCAAGTATTACCTTGCGGCAAAGAAGATGATGGATGTCTATCAGTGCAACGCCTTCACCACCGCCTGCCATGAGCTCTGCACCTCCGAGATCCCGCAGAACAGGAAATTCACGCCCTGCATGTGCCATTCCCTGATGAAGGATGAGGGGATCCCCAGCGGCTGCGAGGAGGACTTAAACGCGCTGATGGCAATGTGCATCATGCAGTATCTCGCGAATCGTCCCTGCTTTATGGGGAATCCGAACCATGAGACGGACGAGCTGCTTCGGATCCACCACGCGGTACCGGCCCTTCATATGAACGGCTACGGGACGGATGCCTTAAATTATAAGCTCTGGGCCTTTACCGGGCAGGGCTTCGGAGGAAAGCTGCAGATCGATTTTACGGAGAATAAAGAGGATAAGGTGACCCTGGGCCGCTTCAATCCGGCGGGGGATACGATCTGCCTGAAGACCGGAGAGGTGCTTAGGACCGAATACGACGATGTATACTGCAGTCCCTATTATTATATCCAGATGGATGATGCCCGCACCTATATGCACAATCTGGCAGGCTTCGGCCACCATCAGGTGCTGGTCTTCGGGGACTATGTGAAGCAGATCAAAGAGCTTGCCGGCTATATGAACTTTACCGTTCTGGAGGGCTGAGGATCCGGAAAACGGATCTCATAAGCCTGCTGCAGCGGATCGGTCCTGCGCTTCAAAGGGGGTAAAAATTTGAAAGTAACGATACAGAAGCATGTTGTGGAGATCAGAAGCGAGACCGGGCGGATGGAGATATCCTCTGTCCGTCCGGGGATCCTCCGCTGCAGATATACCAAAGAGGCATTTTTTAAGAATACGGAGCCGATGCTTACGGTCCGGCGGGAATCCGAAAGCGTAAGGCTCAATGTGGAGATGGCGGAGGAGCAGGAGGATATCCTGTCCGTGACCGTTTCCGACGGAAGGCTCCTTGCGGAAGTCACGGGAGAGGAGCTGATCACCGCCTGGCAGGAGGAAGGGGGAGAGCTTCTCCTGCAGGAGGGGAAAAAGGAATTTATCAGGATCCCTGTCATGAAGTATACGACGGGGGGTGAGAAGCCTGTCATCGACCGCGTAAAGACCGTGGACGGCGAGAGGAATTTCATCAAAAACCTCAGGGAAGAAGAGGATCATAAGGCCTGGCAGGGAAGGCTTTATTTCGAGTTTCGCGACGACGAGCAGATCCACGGCTTCGGACAGGGGGAGGACGGCATCTACGATTACCGTCATCATGTGCAGTATCTCTATCAGCACAACATGCGGATCCCCATGCCCATGTTTGTTTCCACGGCGGGATACGGCATGTTTTTTAACTGCACCTCCCTGATGACCTTTAACGATACGGAAAACGGCTCCTATCTTTTCTTTGATACGATCCCGGAGCTTGATTATTATATGATCGCAGGTCCCGGAATGGATGAGATCATCTCGGGCTTCCGGTACCTGACGGGAGACGCGGCCATGCTTCCGAAATGGGCCTGCGGCTACATCCAGTCCAAGGAGCAGTACTACACCGCACGGGAGCTCCTTTCGGTGGCGGAGCATTACCGGAAGCTGGGGATCCCCATAGACTGCGTGGTGCAGGACTGGAACACCTGGGAGGAGGATAAATGGGGCAATAAGCACCTTGATCCCGAACGCTACGGCGACATGAAGGAGTGCGCCGAGGCGCTGCACGAGCTGAACGTGCATACCATGGTCTCTGTCTGGCCGAACATGAATTCCGGAACGGAGGATCATGAAGAGTTCTTAAAGAACGGGCAGCTCTTAAACGACCTCGCAACCTACGACGCCTTTGACGAAAAGGCCAGAGAGGTATACTGGAAGCAGACAAAGAGGGGACTGTTCGATCAGGGCTTTGATTCCTTCTGGTGCGATTCCACGGAGCCCTTCTCCGGGCCGGACTGGGGAGGAGAGATCAGACGGGAGCCCTGGAAGCGCTTTGAGCTGGTGGGCGGGGAGCATAAGAGATATCTGCCTCCGGAAAAAGCCAATGCCTACGCCCTGGCTCATGCGAAGGGGATCTATGAAAACCAGAGAAGGACCACGGAAGAAAAACGGGTGCTGAACCTGACCCGCTCCGGCTACGCCTCCGGGCAGCGCTACGCCGCGATGCTCTGGTCCGGAGACACCTGCGCTTCCTGGGAAACCTTAAGGAAGCAGATCACGGAGGGCCTGAACATGGGGCTTTCCGGCTATCCCTACTGGACCCTTGATATCGGCGGGTTCTTTACGGTGGGGAAGAAGTGGGAGAACCGGGGCTGCGGGATGAGCAAGGATCCGACGCCGAAATGGTTCTGGACCGGAGAATATGATGAGGGAATGAAGGACAGGGGCTACCGCGAGCTTTACGTCAGATGGCTTCAGATGGGGGTATTCCTGCCGATGTTCCGCTCCCACGGCACGGACACGCCCCGGGAGATCTGGAATCTGGGCGAGGAGGGAGAGCCCTTCTACGATGCGGCGGCTCAGGCGATCCGCCTGCGTTACAGGCTCATGCCTTATATCTATTCCCTGGCGGGGGAGGTGCGGCTGAATTCCGGAACCATCATGCGAAGCCTTCTCTTTGATTTCCCGGAGGATCCGAAGGCTGCCGGAGAGCATCAGGAGTTTATGTTCGGAAGGAGCCTCCTCATCTGCCCGGTCACGAAGCCCATGTATTACGAGGCGGGGGACAGGGAGATCGTAAGGGAGAAGACCGGAAACTGCTATCTGCCGGAGGGCTGCAGATGGGTGGATTTCAGAGACGGGACCGTATACGACGGAGGACAGACGGTACGGGTTCCGGCGGAGCTGGAGTCGATCCCCGTGTTTGTGCGGGCGGGAAGCATCATCCCGATGCGGGAGGGGCTTTCCTACGCCGCGGAGGAAAACGATGAGCCCCTTGAGCTGCATGTGTACAGCGGCCACGACGGGGAGTTTCTGTATTATGATGATGCCGGAGACGGCTACGCTTATGAGGACGGGGATTATGAGGCGGTGAAGATTTCCTGGTCCGACAGGGAGCGGAAGCTTACGATGGAAAAGCGCAAGGGAAGCTATGAGGAGATGGCCGGCGAGCGGAGGATCCGGGTGTTCCTTGACGGGGAGAGAGCCGCGGAGGTGACCTACGACGGCGGCAGGCAGGAAATCGTTTTATGAAGCAGTGCAGCATCCGGACGATCCTGCTCCGATCCTTCCTTCTGCTCTCTGCGGTAACGGTCCTTCTGGCCTCCCTGATCTTCAGTGTGATCCAGTACCGCTCCATGAAGCGGAACGCGGTGTCGGGGATGCAGGAAAACTGTGCGGCCATTGCGGAAAGCTTAAGCCGGAGGATCGGAGAGATGGATACGATCCTCCTTTACTGCATCGCCTCCCCGGAGCTCAGGGGGGATTTTTCGGCCTATATGGATTCCGCCACGGCCTTTGAGCGAAACCGCAACCGGCAGAAGCTGGCGGGGGTCATGATCTCCCTGAAGGGATTTGATTTTGCCAACCGGCAGCTGAGCCTGTATGATATGGAGGAGGGAGGCTTCGGGGTCGGCAATCTCTACGGGGATCTGAACGTCAGGGCGCCGGAGCAGCCCTGGTATGAGAGCACGCTTCAGAGCGCGGGACGCCGGTCGGTCTCCGCACCGGAGAAGGATGAGGAGGCCTCGAGGAGAGCAGGGATCAGCAGGGATACAGACTACTTTTCCCTTCGCAGGCTTTTTTACGGGGATATGCATGTGCCTGCCGGCTTTGTGGAGATCAAAACCTACTACGATGAGATCTTCGGCGGTCTGCTCCCGGCGGAGCAGGAGCTGCATCCGGTGCTGGCGGTATATGATCCCGAAGGGACCCAGATATACCCGGCAGAGCCGGTCTTTTCTTATTACGATCACAGAAAGGACGGGGACGGGGAGGTCCTGAATACGGATACGGGAAAGAGACAGTATCTGTGCTTTTCCGCCGACGAGGCAGACGGACTGCTCATCGCCATGGCGGTGGACAACTCCGAGTTTATGGCCCCGGTATACCGATCCCTCTTCGGGATCCTTATGACGATGCTTCTGATCCTTCTGATCTGCCTGGCCTTTGCCGCGGCACTGTCCAGAAGGATGAGCATCCCGATCCGGAGGATCTATGATTTCCTCTCCGATACCAGGAAAGACCGCTTCGCGCAGCTGACCCTCGCGGATACGGGGATCCGGGAGATCGATG
>CACZNS010000024.1 GCA_902782575.1 uncultured Lachnospiraceae bacterium | reverse complement strand
TCGTCACGCAGGCAAACGGAATGGCGAAGCAATTCAGACGGGATGAAGAGGGTAATGTGATCTATGACGGGAGCATTTCGGATATGAAGGGAGAGGCGGTGAAGAGTATGGTAACGCTGGGAGAAAGCCTGCCGCTGCTCAGAGGAGATTACAATCTTCCGAAGGAGCTCCGCTTTTCGAATTTCATGAGCCAGCAGAGGATGCAGGGATACTATTTTCCTTTTTCCATGGAAGCAAATATCAACGCGAATATGACCACGATCCGTAAACCGGCTACCATGTGCCATGAGCTTTCTCACACGAAAGGCTTTCTCTACGAAGATGAGGCCAATTTTATCGCATTTCTCGCCTGCATCGAATCGAATGATCCATACTTCAGGTACAGCGGATATTTGAGTGTTTTGAATTATGTAAACAATGACTTCTACAGGGCCTGTGACAGTCAGGAGAGTTATGACAACCATCCTGCGATCAGTGAGACGGTGCGGAAAGATAACCGATTCCTGACAGAAAAGGCGGAGCTTGAAATGGAACAGAATGCACTGTTCCCTACCGAAAAGGTGGAAGAAGCTGCGCAGACCTTTATCGATACAAATCTTGCCGCTAACGGAATACCGGAGGGGAGTCTGACCTACGGATATGTTGTGAGATTGCTGCTGGAATACTATGATGCAAATGGGCAGATTGATATATAAAGTTTACATAAATTAGATGCGGCCATATCTTGGGGCAGATCCGAGCGGCCGATCCACATCTTGTATTCCGGTAAATGACGCGGAAAGCCTTATTTTATAAGGGGAAAATCACTTTCTTACATCCGAAATGTGTGATATTATTTTCATTGATGCGACCATCGCAAAGGAGAATGATTATGAGCCAACCGGTCACCCTGAAGGGCGTGAAATCCGGACTGATCGTGAAGCTTGCACCGGAAGGAAGCTTTGAAGACCTTGTTCCGGAGATCCAGAAGAAATTTCAAGAGGGAGCAGGATTTTTCGGCAATAAGCATATGATCCTTTCTATAGAAGGAAGGGATATCGATGAAGACGAAGCAGCGGAGATTCTGGCGCTTTTGAAGGAGAATACCAAGCTGCAGGTGGATACGGTCATGGTGCAGGATCGGGTGCTGGAAAACAAGTTCCATGAGATCCTGGGTGACGATCCGGGACATGAGATCGAAAATGCACGGCTCAGAAAAGATAACGAAACTTTGCTGAAGGCTGTCAGTCAGCTTGAGGCAGCGGTCAATCCGATGAATGCGGAGATCCACATCGGGGATCTGCAAGCCGGAATGGATATTGATGCGCTTGGGAGCGTGATCGTTATGGGGGATGTTAAATCCGGGGCATCGGTCACGGCCGGGGGAGCGATTTTTGTGCTCGGTACAATGCAGGGAACGGCAGATGCGGGAGCATACGGGGATCCGGACGCATTTGTAATGGCCCTTACCATGGATCCGCGTCAGATCAGGATCAGTGATGCAATGGCGATCGCCCAGGATAAGGTACCGAAGCGCAAACGGGGATTTCTGCGCCCGAAGGACGAGATCATTCCGGAGGTGGCGGTCATCTCGGAAGGGCATATCGTGATCCGTGATTATGATGACGATTTTATCAGGAGCTGCAGGTTTTTTGATCCGAACAAGGAGCCGGTGAGTCCGCTGGTACAGGTACCGATGAAAGAATTGCCGGAAAGGAGAGGCGAAAGGGAGAGAGAACGAAAACGGCCCGTTCGCAGGGGAGGGCAGGGAAACAGGCCTGTGCCGCGCACTGAAAACGAAGGAAGAATAAACAGGTAAGGCGGAAGCTGAAATGATTATTAGCACTTGTTTGAAACGAGTGCTAATTTTTTATTGACTTTTAGTTTCGACGGACTTACAATCGAATTTGTTGAAAAAAGATTATTTTACCGGAAAGGAAGTGCTTTTATATGGCAGATAAAAAGGGAAGCTTATCGATTTCCAGCGAGAACATATTCCCGATCATTAAGAAATGGATGTATTCCGATCAGGATATCTTCATCAGGGAACTGATCTCAAACGGGTGCGATGCGATC
Source organism: uncultured Lachnospiraceae bacterium (assembly GCA_902782575.1). GTDB lineage: Bacteria > Bacillota > Clostridia > Lachnospirales > Lachnospiraceae > NK4A144. The sequence continues at coordinate 7,211 of CACZNS010000024.1, read as the reverse complement.
ACAAAGCTGAAGAAGCTTGAGATGATGGGAGAGTATGAGGCTCCCGTATCGGAAACCGACGGAACCGAGGGTGCGATGCTCAAGGGCCGGATCGATGTAGAGTGTGATGATAAAAACAAGACACTGACATTCATCGATAACGGTCTGGGCATGACGATGGATGAAGTGGATGAATATATCAACCAGATCGCATTTTCAGGAGCTACGGACTTTATTGAGAAATATAAGGACAAGTCTGATGCGGATCAGATCATAGGTCATTTCGGTCTGGGATTTTATTCGGCTTTTATGGTCGCGGATACGGTGGAGATCGACTCTCTTTCTTATAAGAAAGATGCGGAGGCTGTTCACTGGACCTGTGACGGTGCCGGTACCGAATATACGATGACGGCAGGAAGCAGAGATAAGGTGGGAACAAAAATAACACTTCATATCAATGAAGACTGCCTGAAATACTGCAATGAATATACGGTCCGTGAAGTACTGGAGAAGTACTGCTCGTTTATGCCGACGGAAATTTATCTGAAAAATGTCAATGCGGAGCCGCCGAAGCCGACAAAGGATAAGGATGGGAATGAAATTCCTCCGGAAGCGCCGAAGCCGATCAACGATATCCATCCGCTTTGGGCAAAAACACCGAAGGACTGTACGGATGACGAGTATAAGGAGTTTTACAGGAAAGTCTTCCGGGATTACAAGGAGCCGCTCTTCTGGATCCATCTGAATATGGATTATCCTTTCAATCTGAAGGGTATTCTGTATTTTCCGAAGATCAATATCGAATACGAATCAATAGAGGGTGTTATTAAATTATATAATAATCAGGTCTTTATCGCGGATAACATTAAGGAAGTTATTCCGGAATTCCTGATGCTCCTGAAGGGTGTGATCGACTGTCCGGATCTTCCTCTGAACGTTTCCAGAAGCGCTCTGCAGAATGACGGGTTTGTTACCAAGATCTCGGATTATATCACCAAGAAGGTGGCAGAAAAGCTTTCGGGCCTTTGCAAAACAGACCGGGAAAATTACGAGAAATACTGGGACGATATTTCACCGTTCGTAAAATATGGAGTGTTACGTAACGATAAGTTCGCGGACAAGATCAACGATTACATCCTCTTTAAGGATATCAATGACAAGTACGTGACCCTTCCCGACTGCCTGGAGGTGGCTCCGATCGATACGGAGGAGGAGTCCGGTGAGGATACCGAAGCTTCTGCGGAAGAAGCAAAACCGGAATCTGCCGAAGCCTCCGGAGAGAAGGAGGATGATGCTCCGGAAAAAGTAGAGGGAGATGTGGTGAACGCGGACGGAACGGAAGCGGTCGATAAAGACACAGACGTTACCGATGAAGATTCCGCTGAAGAAGAGAAGAAAGAAAAGAAGGTTTTTTACGTAACGGATGTTCAGCAGCAGAGTCAGTACATCAATATGTTCAAGGCTGCAAAAATGAACGCCGTTATCTTAACTCACAATATCGATCAGCCTTTCATCCAGCAGCTTGAGAGCAAGAATCCCGGTGTGAAATTCCTGAGGATAGATGCCGATGTAGAGGATACCATGAAATCCAAGACCTCCAAAAAAGAGGCTGAAGAGCTGAATGCAAAGGCAGAAGAGCTTCAGAAGGCCCTTCGCAAGACTCTGAAGCGCAGCAAGCTGGAGGTTAAGCTGGAGAAGCTCAAAAATAAGAAGGTTGCTTCCATGATCACGATTTCCGAGGAAACCCGCAGGATGCAGGATATGATGAAGATGTATTCGATGGGGCAGGATACAGGTGATCTCTTTAAGGATGAAGCCGGAGAGACACTGATCCTGAACGCCGGGCATCCGCTTGTACAGAAGGTTCTGGACGCACCGGACAGTGATACCGGAAAGCTTATTGAGCAGCAGCTTTACGATCTGGCGTTATTATCCAACAAACAGCTGGGGCCGGATGAAATGACGAAGTTCATTCAGAGAAGCAACGATATTTTGATGAAGCTGTAAGGAACTTTCACGAATTAATCTACACATCCTGTCGGTTTTTTACCGATCCCACAAGGCAGGATCCGTTTACATAACCCGCTATGCGCCCTCATCCCGCTCTGCGGTCTCGAAGAAAAAATCTGCACAGGATGTACAGTTGATTTCGTGACAGTTCTTAAGAATAAGCGCAGTAACAAGTGAATGGTAACGGCTGATGATATCAATCGAAATGAAAAGGAACCGGATAAAAACGGTTCCTTTTTTTGAGTGTGATATTTGAAATAAAACGCGAGATATCATTGAGCGCGGCTGGCATAACAGGAGACGAGGATGCCTAAGAATGTATCATGCGTTATCAATAAAATCTGATCTTTTTGACCATTTCGACAAATTCCCGGTTGTTGCGCGTTCTTGAAAACATGTCGATCAGTTTATCCACTGCCTCTTCCGGCTTCATGGAATTTAAAGCCTTACGGATGATATCCATCGCTTCCACCTCCTCGTGTGTAAGGAGCAGATCCTCCCGACGGGTGGAAGATTTGGCCAGGTCAATTGCAGGGAACACGCGTTTTTCCTGAAGCTTCCGATTCAGGACCATTTCCATGTTACCCGTTCCCTTAAATTCCTCATAGACGACATCATCCATCTTACTGCCGGTATCAACCAGAGCTGTCGCCAGGATCGTCAGGCTTCCGCCTTCTCTCATGTTACGGGCGGCTCCGAAAAAGCGTTTCGGCATATGCAGTGCAGCCGGATCCAGACCGCCGGAAAGGGTTCTTCCGGAAGGCGGAACCGTAAGATTGTAAGCTCTTGCCAGTCTGGTGATGGAATCCAGCAGGATCATAACATCCTTCTTTTGCTCGACCAGACGTCTGGCCCGCTCAATGACCATCTCCGATACCCTCTTGTGATGCTCCGGAAGCTCATCAAAGGTCGAATAGATGACCTCCACATTGCTTCCTTTGATGGATTCCTTGATATCCGTTACCTCTTCGGGGCGTTCATCGATGAGAAGGATGATCAGATGGACTTCGGGATTGGCTTTGGTAACTGCCTTGGCCACCGCCTTCAGCAGTGTAGTCTTTCCGGCCTTCGGAGGGGATACGATCATACCTCTTTGTCCCTTGCCGACCGGGCAGATCAGATCCATGATCCGCATCGCGATATTATTGTTCCCGACCTCCAGATGAAGCCTTTCGTTCGGGAAGATCGGTGTCATATCTTCAAAATTGCAGCGCCGGATCGCTTCAGAGGGTGCCATGCCATTAATGGAACGAACGAAGAGAAGAGCGGAAAACTTTTCGCTTCCGGTTTTAACACGGGTGTTACCAACGATGATATCGCCGGTCCTCAATCCAAAACGACGGATCTGACTTGGAGCGACATATACATCATTTTCGCCCGGCAGATAATTTTCACAGCGGATGAAACCATAACCGTCCGCCATAACTTCCAGGATACCGTTTGCCATTTCGCCGGAATCCAATGCTTCCTTTTCCGGACTCATCTCGTCATCCTCGTGCGGATGCTCTTCCTGCTGTACGGCGGCGGATGAGGCTTCCTTACCTGTATCATGCGATTTCGCGGGTCTTCTTTCTGAACCCGTACTCTTTTCGGCGGGTTCTGAGCCTGAAGCTGATTCTGCGGATTGAGCCTGTGATGCTTCCACCAGCAGGTTGATCAGATCCGGCTTCTTCATGGAAGACACGCCTTTAATACCCTGCGCTTTTGCTAAGGCTCTCAGCTCAGCAAGCGGCAGCGTTCCGAGTTTTTCTCTCATAAACCTCCTCCAGATTTTTTGCTGTTATCATATTTTTTCAAATGACCCTGGGATTAAACCGAATATTTGGATAATACAAGAGATCTGTGTTTTTAATCTTACTCCAATGCCCGGAAAGATGCAAGCATTTGAAAAAAATCCCTGAAATCTGAAGATATTACATTCGCATTTTACCGGCGCTTTCTTTACATCTTTTTATCATATATTGTATAATAAAGCGTATAAACAGCCGTGTCCGACGGAAATACGCAGCGACGAGGTCATATGCTGCCGGTGTACAGTACACAGTTCATTCAGTCGGACGTCTGCAGCGAAGAATAACAATGGGAATTGGAGGACAAAATGAAAAAATGGGTTTATTACTTTCATGAAGGCAATGCCGGCATGAGAAACCTCCTCGGAGGCAAGGGAGCAGGACTTGCAGAAATGACAAATCTCGGACTGCCGATCCCTCAGGGCTTCACGATCACCACGGAAGCATGTACCGAATATTATGCAAAGGACAGAATGATCTCTGCCGAGATCCAGGAGCAGATATTTGACGCGCTGAAGTGGCTGGAAGAAAAGCAGGGAAAGAAGTTCGGCGATGTAGACAATCCGCTTCTGGTTTCGGTACGGTCCGGTGCGAGGGCATCCATGCCCGGTATGATGGATACGATCCTGAACCTCGGTCTGAATGATATTTCCGTGGAAGGCTTTGCAAAGAAGACCGGAAATCCCCGTTTTGCCTATGACTCATACCGCCGTTTCATCCAGATGTTCTCGGATGTGGTCATGGAGGTAAGCAAATCCCTTTTCGAAAAAGAAATAGATGATATCAAGGAGAAAAAAGGCATCAAATATGATGTCGATATGACGGCGGAGGATCTGAAGGAGCTGATCAAACGCTTCAAAAAGATCTATAAGGATGCGATGGGAGAGGATTTCCCGCAGGATCCGAAGGTACAGCTGATAGAAGCAGTGCGGGCGGTCTTCCGTTCCTGGGATAATGAAAGAGCAATCATTTACCGGCGCATGAACGATATCCCCGGCGACTGGGGAACAGCCGTAAATGTACAGTCCATGGTCTTCGGAAACATGGGCGATATGTCCGGCACCGGAGTGGCATTTACGAGAAATCCGGCAACCGGAGAGAAGGGTATCTTTGGCGAATACCTGATCAACGCACAGGGCGAAGACGTTGTGGCCGGAGTACGTACACCGCAGCCGATCACAAAGCTCGCGGAGGATATGCCCGACGTTTACAAGCAGTTCATGGGTATTGCAAGAAAGCTTGAGAATCATTACCGTGATATGCAGGATATGGAGTTTACGATTGAGGAAGGAAAGCTTTACTTCCTGCAGACGAGAAACGGAAAGAGAACGGCGGCAGCGGCTCTTCAGATCGCCTGCGACCTTGTGGACGAAGGCAAGATCACGTTGAAGGAAGCGGTTATGAGAATCGAACCGAAATCCCTGGATCAGCTGCTTCATCCGAACTTCGATCCGGATGCCTTAAAGAAAGCAAACTGCGTAGGCTCTGCGCTTCCGGCTTCTCCGGGCGCGGCTGCCGGCCGGGTTTACTTCACGGCTGAAACTGCCGTGGCGGCACATAATGCGGGTCAGAGAACGGTTCTTGTCCGTCTGGAGACTTCTCCGGAGGATATCGCGGGAATGCATGCATCCGAAGGCGTCCTGACAGTCCGCGGAGGTATGACGAGCCATGCGGCTGTGGTAGCAAGGGGTATGGGAACCTGCTGTGTCTCCGGCTGCGGCGACATCGTCATGGATGAAGAAAACAAGACCTTTACGCTGGGAGGAGAGACCTTCAAGGAAGGCGACTACATTTCACTGGACGGCTCCACAGGAAAGATCTATAAGGGAGACATTGCGACCAGCGAAGCCGAGATCTCCGGGAACTTTAAGAGACTGATGGGATGGGCCGACGCATTGAGAAAGCTTAAGGTCTACACAAACGCCGATACACCGGAGGATGCAGAGACGGCTGTCCGTAACGGTGCGGAAGGAATCGGTCTCTGCCGTACAGAGCATATGTTCTTTAATCCGGACAGGATCCCCAAGATCAGGAGGATGATCCTTTCCAAGACCTATGAAGAGAGGAAGAAGGCACTGGATGAGCTGATCCCTTATCAGAAAGCGGACTTTAAGGGACTCTATACGGCACTGAAGGGAAGACCGGTTACGATCCGTTTCCTGGATCCGCCGCTTCATGAGTTTGTACCCACAGAGGAAGCGGATATCGCAGAGCTTGCGAAGATGATGAACCTGTCGGTGGAAGAGGTCAAGGAGACCTGCGACAGCCTGCATGAGTTCAACCCGATGATGGGTCACAGAGGATGCCGTCTGGCGGTCACTTACCCTGAGATCGCGGAGATGCAGACCAGAGCGGTTATCGAGGCAGCCATCGAGGTAGAGGATGTGGAGGGCTTCTCCATCGAGCCGGAGATCATGATCCCGCTCGTAGGCGAAGTAAAAGAGCTGAAATACGTCAAGGATGTGGTCATCAAGACCGCAGAGCAGGTGAAGAAGGAGAGGAATTCCGATATCGTTTATCACATCGGTACGATGATCGAGATTCCGAGAGCTGCTCTTCTGGCAGATGAGATCGCAAAGGAAGCGGATTTCTTCTCGTTCGGAACCAACGATCTGACACAGATGACCTTTGGTTTCTCCAGAGACGATGCAGGCAAGTTCCTGCCGGCATATTATAAGGCGAAGATCTATGAGTCCGATCCGTTCTCCAAGCTGGATCAGAGCGGTGTGGGACAGCTGATCGAGATGGCGGCGAAGAAGGGCCGTGAGACTAATCCGGATCTCAGACTCGGTATCTGCGGTGAGCACGGCGGCGATCCCGCATCCGTGGTCTTCTGTCACAAGGTGGGCCTGAACTATGTATCCTGCTCACCTTACCGTGTGCCGATCGCAAGACTGGCAGCAGCGCAGGCAGCGCTTGAGGAGCTGGGGATTAAAGCATAAAGCTGACTTCCGGCACATTCAGTTACCGGGTTGAGGCAGCGCACAGCATGATCGTAAACTATAACAGCGTAATGATATCAGGAAATCCGGGCATGCCAGACTGGCGTGTCCGGATTTTTTAACGGAATCCGGGTGATGGAGTGGAACAGGAGCATAGAATATATTAAAATGCCACCGTACGGAAATTACTGAATTCGTCTGTAATAATAATAGAAGCCGGGCAGGAGGCAGGGGATAGAAACAAAAGAGTCTGCCGCATTTTTGTGCGACAGACTGTTTTGTGTATAATAAAAAAATGTAAAAAGGGCTTGCAAAAAACAGACAGACTCTTTAGCATCGAAACTGATAGCATGAGAAAATATCGTATCAAAAGATTCCTTTGGGAGTGTGTGAAAGTTTTTCCGTAAATGAGATATCCTAAGATAATTACGAGCTGAATGGTGGTTAAATATCCATTGTTCAGCTCGTTTTGACTATATATAATTCCGTG
>CACZNS010000023.1 GCA_902782575.1 uncultured Lachnospiraceae bacterium | reverse complement strand
CCGTTTTCTTATTGCCGTGATCATAATGCCAAAAATGTTTTTATTGATGTGGAATGTCAGCATTCTTTCACCTTTGTCCATTATGTGGAGGAGATGCTCGGTGTCAGCTACCGGTATCTGAAAAATTTTACAGCGGATTATATCGATGAAGAGGGTAATGTTTCAAAGCGTACTTATTCCATGCATGTCAGAGCACTTGATAAGGATATTTTTGTAACGATCTATCCGTTTGAAGAACAGTTCAGAGCAGCGGGCGCTTCCAGACGATATCAGATCAACGGTATTGACATGAAAACTATTGAGATGGGTTCTGTCTATGATATAATTGCGAATGATATCAGATATCATGACAGCAGCCGGATTTGTACATTCACCGGTCAGAAGGAAGACAGAAGCGGAGAAAAGATATTTCAGACAGATGACAGATAATCAGATGCAAAAATATATTCAGGGACAGCGGATGTACGACCTCTGTGAGAGGATTTTTCCCCTAAACCGCAGTATTACGGGAAATGATGTCAGAGAGACCTTCCGGATCCTGCAGGCGGAAAATCCGGATATAGAGATCATACTGCAGGAGGTACCAAGCGGAACACAGGTTCTGGATTGGGTCGTTCCCGATGAATGGAACTGTTCAGAGGCGTATCTTCTTGATCCGGATGGAAATAAGGTAGTGGATATGAAGGATCGGAATCTTCATGTATTGGGATATTCCGTTCCCGTCGACCAGGAGATTGGGCTGGAGGAATTAAAGGAGCATCTTTACAGCCTTCCGGATCAGCCGGATCTTTTTCCTTATGTTACCAGCTATTACAGCCGTAGATGGGGATTTTCGCTTACTCACAATCAGCTTCTGGCATTAAAGCCGGGTAAATATCATGCGGTGATCCGTTCCACATTGGAGCCGGGGAGCATGACCTACGGAGAAATGCTTCTGCCCGGAAAAAGTGAGGAAGAGATCCTGCTGACCAGTTATACCTGCCATCCGTCGATGGCCAATAATGAGTGCTCCGGGCCGGCATTGATGACCTCTCTGGCCAGGTTCTTAAAGGATCTTCCGGAAAGACGGTATACCTACAGGCTGGTCCTCGCACCTGAGACGATCGGTGCGATCACTTATATCAGCAGAAACCTGGAGCATTTGCGGAAATATGTAAAGGCTGCTTTTAACTTAACCTGTGTGGGAGACGACCGGACTTATTCCTTGATTCATTCGCGCTATGCGGATACTTATGCGGACCGTCTGCTGACTGCGGCACTGAAAAGCCGGACGGATCAATTTGATGAATATCCTTATACAAAACGTGGCTCGGATGAAAGACAGTATCAGGCCCCGGGTGTGGATATTCCGATGGTCTGTTTCTGCCGGTCCAAGTATCATATTTATCCCGAGTATCATACAAGTGCCGATGATCTGAGCATAATTTCCCCGCAGGGGCTGCAGGGAGCTTATGATGTGATGTCAACGGTGATCCGGCTGGCGGAATGCAACAGAAAATATAAGGTTACGACTCTCTGTGAGCCGCAGCTCGGAAAAAGAGGTCTGGTTCCAACAATGTCCAGTAAAGAGACATATCAGCAGACATTGGCTTTAAAGGATCTGCTGGCTTATGCGGACGGAAGGAATGATCTGATCAAAATCAGCGAGATCATTGAACAGCCGGTGGATGTATTGATCCCGCTGGTAAAAAAGCTGTTGGATTGCGGATTGTTTGAAACGGTAGAATGAAATGAATCTGTATAGTTATGAAGAAATCGAGATCGGCCAGAAGGAAGAATTCCGTGTGGAAATAAAGGAAGCCTTACTGGATAGATTCCGGGAGATCACCGGAGATGAAAATCCGTTGCATCGGGATGAGATCTACGCCAGACAGCAAGGACATAAAGGAAGGGTGGCATATGGTATGCTGACCGCTTCTTTCCTGTCTACTCTGGCGGGTGTATATCTGCCGGGTGAGAGATCATTGATCCAGAGTGTGGAGATCAAATTCGCAAAACCGGTATATATCGGTGACATATTAACGGTAACAGGAGAGGTGACCGAGAAAAACGATACCTATCAGCTGATCTTCCTGAAGGTAACGATACGGAATCAGAACGGAGAAAAGGTTCTGCGTGGAAAAATGCAGATACAGGTTTTGGGAGAGGAAGCAGCATGACCAGAGAAGAGATCTTTGCTGAAGTAACGGATATTTTTCGGGATGTATTTGACGATGATACTTTGATCATCGTGGATGAAACAAATTCCGAGGACATAGAGGACTGGGATTCATTAGAGCATATCAATCTGGTTGTCATGATGGAGAAGCGGTTCAACATGAAGTTTGATCTGAAGGAGGTCGGAAAACTCGCAAATGTCGGTGAAATGGTGGATCTGATCCAGAGGAAGATGGCATGAACATGCTGAAGCTCCTGCCCCTGCTCCTTTTAGCTCTGACGCTTGTCTGTGTCTTATCCGGCTGCGGGACTGTTTTAAGCTTTACCGGGGAGACGGCCGATCAGACCTGGCCGCACAGATGGGAGCTGTCAGCAGACGGGATATCTTCTGACAGTATATCCGAAGACCAGCGTGCCGGTGATATTCATTGATCAAAATAAAGACAGAAGATCGATCAATACAAAGAGAAAAGGAGGAACGGAGAAATGGCAGATCAGGAAAAAATCGCCAGATTGCAGGAATTCATTGACGGTTCCGATAATATCGTGTTTTTCGGCGGAGCGGGCGTTTCCACCGAAAGCGGGATACCGGACTTCAGGAGTCAGGACGGATTATATAACCAGCATTACAAATATCCGCCGGAAACCATTCTAAGTCATGGATTCTTTATGCAGAACCCGGAAGAATTTTATCGTTTTTACCGGGACAAGATCCTTGTGGACGGAATTAAACCGAACAAAGCGCATCTTAAGCTTGCCGAGCTGGAAAAAGCCGGTAAGCTGAAGGCTGTTGTCACTCAGAATATTGACGGTCTCCATCAGGATGCGGGAAGCCGGACCGTTTATGAGCTTCACGGTTCCACTCTTCGAAATCACTGTATGAGCTGCGGAAAATCCTTTGACATCGGCTATATGAAAAAGTTTGATGATGTACCGAAATGTGATGTTTGCGGCGCTACAATCAAACCGGATGTGGTTCTTTATGAAGAAGGATTGGACGATGAAACGATCCAGGGTGCTGTAAACGCCATCGCAGACGCGGATGTACTGATCATCGGAGGAACCAGTCTGGTGGTTTACCCGGCGGCGGGTCTGATCAACTATTATCACGGAAACAAGCTGGTGCTGATCAATAAAGGAAGTACTTCCGTGGATTCCCGTGCGGATCTGGTCATCAATGCCCCGATCGGAGAAGTACTCGGGCAGATTGTTGTAAAATAACATGGCAAAAACCGGCATTATTCACGATATTACGAAAAAAATGCGAAAGCAGAAGAAAAGTCAGATCATTTTCTTGTCTTTCGCATTTTTTTATGATAATATTAGGCTCCGTGATATATCCAATTTATATCCTTGCTCGCAGACATCGTACCTGCGGGCCAAAGAGACCATAAGGAGGTAAGAAGATGAACAAGTACGAGTTAGCCGTTGCAATCAACGGGCAGCTTGACGAGAGCGACAAAAACAACGCTGTCGACAAGGTGAAAGCTCTGATCGAACGCTTTGGCGGTCAGATTACCGCAGTGGACGATTGGGGAAAGAAGAGGTATGCCTATGAAGTCAAAAAGACCAAGGAGGGGTACTATCTCTTTATTAAGTTTCAGGCAGAGCCGGAAACACCGGCAGAGATTGAGCAGAGGATCCGGATCATGGATTTTGTGCATCGATATCTGATTGTTTCCGATGAAAAGGAGCTCACGGTGAAGCATGAAGCACCGGAGGCACCGAAGGCAGAGACAGCAGAAGAGCGGCCTGCAGAAGCTGCAGCTCCCGCAGAAGAAGCACCTGCTGCAGAGCCGGCAGTGGAGGCAGTTCCTGAAGCTGAAGCAACCGAATAATAAGTTTTTTAGAAAGTAGGGCATATATATGAATAAAGTGGTTTTAATGGGGCGCCTTACAAGAGATCCGAATGTCAGATATTCCCAGGGTGAGAATCCTATGGCTGTTGCAAGATTTACCCTTGCGGTAGACCGCCGCCGGAGAAGATCCGAAAACGGTGATGATCAGACAGCGGATTTTATCAGCTGCGTGGCTTTCGGCAAACAGGGTGAATTTGTCGAAAAATACGCTCACAAAGGAACAAAGTTTTGCGTATCCGGACGGATCCAGACCGGAAGCTATACCAATAAGGAAGGACAGACCGTTTATACAACGGATGTCGTCTGTGAAGAGCTGGAATTTGCCGAGAGTAAGAATGCACAGGCTTCAGGGGACAGCTTCGGCGGTTTCGGAGAGAACCGGTCCGGAAACAGCGGTTCGTCTGCACCTGCACCTGCACCACAGGGGCCTGAGGACGGGTTTATGAATATACCCGATGAAATAGACGACGAGTTACCGTTTAACTAAGGAATCGAGAAAAGGAGATATAATTATGCCATATCCAAACAGAAATAATGGTGATCGTTCAGATGCTCCGATGAGGCGGAGAGGCGGTATGCACAGGAGAAAGAAAGTCTGTGTATTCTGCGGTAAGGATAATGAGATCGATTATAAAGATGTAGCAAAGCTTAAGAAATATATTTCGGAGCGGGGCAAAATCCTTCCTCGCAGGATCACAGGCACATGCGCGAAGCATCAGCGTGCATTGACTGTTGCAGTGAAGAGAGCGCGTCACCTGGCGCTTCTGCCGTACACTGTAGAGTAACAGCAGACGATCGGGACTGCCGCAAAAATCTTGTGGCAGTCCTTTTTTTGTGTTTTTATGCTCTTTTGTACGGGAAGCCGGATTCTTGTCAAAAACCTTAAAAAAGATTATTATATATGGATGCATAGATTGATAATAAACGCCGATGATTTTGGGATCAGTCCGGAAGTAAACGCAGCTGTCTGCGAGTGCTTTATAAGAAGAATGATATCCAGCACTACACTGATGGTAAATATGCCATATGCGGATGAAGCGGTGCGGCTTGCGAAAGAATACGGATTTGAAGAACGGGTAGGGATCCATCTGAATCTTACCTCCGGTTATCCGTTAACCGGAGAAATACGCAAGTACAGACGTTTTTGCGGAAAGAACGGTAAATTTAATGCGGCCTTCGAAAAGAAAACCGCATCCCGGTTAAGTATTACCCAAAAAGAAACCAGGGCGGTTCAGACGGAAATAGAAGCACAGCTTCGAAAATATATAGAGTACGGACTTCCGGATCATCATCTGGATTCTCATCATCATGTTCATACGGATCGTTCCATCTGGAAAGCGCTGAGGCCTCTGATCCATATTTATAATATTAAATCCGTCCGTCTCAGCCGGAATATTTATAACAGGATATCTGTTCTGAAAGCGGTTTATAAGCGAAGTTATAACCGGGGCTTGCGAAAATCGGGAGTAAAGACAACAGATTATTTCGGGTCATATACCGATTACAAGAATTGTGCGGAGCGTCTTCCGGACAATGCACTGACGGAGATCATGGTTCATCCGATGTATGACGAATACGGCATACTGGTGGATCACAGGATTCCCATGGAGAGTGAAAAGGATTTTTATTCATATATGCGCGCCGTATATGAATTTTACTAGGAGAATCGAATGGACGAACAGGAAAAGGTTCGATACAGAAAGCAGCTTGGTCTATATGTGAACTGGCCGCTGATCCTGTCCCTGCTTTTGGTTATCATGGCTGTAATTGTCATTATCATTGATCTGAAAGCGGGAATAGTCGCTTTTATCTTTACCGGAATTTATCTTGCGATTGCCGTTTCGATCAAGCTGGCAAATAAGCGGGTGATCATGAATGATATGATTAACTTTGCTACACGATACGGGCAGGTGCAGAAGCATATCCTGAAAGGTCTGGCTTTGCCGTATGCCATTTTAGATGAAAACGGCAGGTTTGTCTGGACAAATATGGAATTTTCCGAAATGATCGGTAAAGGATCCCTGTTTGGCAAGTCTGTAACATCATTTATCCCTACCCTTACGAAAGACAAACTCCCGACGGATGAAGGTATCGTTAAGCTGGATCTGACCCTGAATGACAGAGATTTCCGGGCGGATATGAGAATGATCCCGTTGGAGGATATGGCCAGAGAAAGTGCGATCGTCGCATCGGATCAGTTTTCGGGTGAGCTTATCACACTCTTTTTGTTTGATGAAACGGAAGTAAATCGTTATATCCGTCTGAATGAACAGCAAAAGCTGGTCAGCGGATATATATACATGGATAATTATGACGAAGCGATGGAGAATGTGGAGGAAGTCCGCAGATCTCTGCTTTCGGCTCTGATCGACCGGAAGATCAAAAAATATTTTTCCGGATATGATGCTGTCGTCAAAAATATTGAAAAAGACAAATATTTTGTGACGATGAAAAAGGAATCATTTGACCGTATGCTTGAAACCCGGTGCGATATTCTGGATGAAGTAAAGACGGTTAAGATAGGAAATGAGATGTCAGTGACTCTTTCCATGGGCTTCGGTTTCGGAACGGAGTCCCTGATAGAGGACGGGCAGTATGCAAGGAGCGCGATCGATCTGGCGCTCGGCAGGGGCGGCGACCAGACTGTGGTGAAGACACCGGAGAAGACGACTTATTACGGCGGAAAGAGCCAGCAGATCGAGAAAAGCACCCGTGTCAAGGCGAGAGTCAAAGCGCACGCTCTTCGCGAGATCATCGAATCCAAGGAGCGGGTCTTTGTCATGGGCCACAAAATCACGGATATCGATACGTTCGGTGCTGCGATCGGTATTTATCGGGCCACAAAGCAGATGGAGAGAAAATGTCATATTGTTATCAATGATGTAACAGTTTCGATCCGTCCGTTTTTGGATTCCTTTGTCAACAATTCGGAATATGAGCCGGATATGTTTGTTTCCAGCAGCGAAGCATTGCAGCTGTCGGATTCCGCTTCGGCCCTGGTAGTGGTAGATACCAACAAACCGTCTCTGACAGAGTGCCCGGATCTTCTGGTAAAATGTAAGACCATCGTGGTGCTGGATCATCATCGCCAGGGAAGCGAGACGATCGAAAATGCCACTCTTTCTTATATTGAACCTTATGCTTCAAGTGCATGCGAGATGGTAACGGAAATCCTTCAGTATATTTCAGATGATAATATCCGTGTCAGAGGGATCGAAGCGGACAGTCTTTACGCGGGAATGATGATCGATACCAATAATTTCCTGACCAAGACCGGTGTGAGAACATTTGAAGCAGCAGCTTTCTTAAGGCGTAACGGTGCTGATATCACACGGGTGAGGAAGCTCTTCAGAAATGAATTTGCAGATTATAAAGCAAGGGCGGAGGCTGTGAGACAGGCAGAGCTTTTCCTTGGCAGATATGCGATTTCCGTTTGCCCGAATGAAGGACTGGACAGTCCTACGGTGGTCGGTGCACAGGCGGCAAATGAGCTTCTGAATATCAACGCTGTCAAAGCATCCTTCGTATTGACGGATTACCAGGGTCGGATCTATATCAGCGCCCGGTCGATCGATGAGATCAATGTACAGATCATCATGGAACGGCTTGGAGGCGGCGGACATATGAATATTGCTGGAGCGCAGCTGTCCGATGTGTCAATCGACGAGGCAAAGCAGATTTTGGAAGATACGATACGAAAAATGGAAGAGGAGGGCGAATTCAAATGAAGGTGATTTTATTACAGGATGTCAAATCTCTTGGGAAAAAAGATGACATTGTAGAAGTAAAAGAGGGATACGCGAGAAATTATCTCTTTACCAAGGGACTTGGCGTACCGGCAGATAACAAAAATCTGAATGACGTGAAACTCAGAAAAGCATCAGAAGCAAAGCAGGCAGCCGAAAAACTGGCAGAGGCAGAGGAACTGAAAAAGAAGATCGATGAAATGACTACGATCTGCCGGATCAAAGCAGGGAAAGACGGGAAGGCATTCGGTTCCGTTTCTTCCAAAGAAATAGCGGAAGAGACCAAAAAACAGCATGATCTGGAGATCGATAAAAAGAAGCTTGTGCTTGCGGATCCGATAAAGGCTCTGGGCACATACCGGATCCAGGTGAAGCTGCATCCTCAGGTAACGGCTGAACTGACGGTAGATGTACAGAGCGAATAATACGGAGATACAGCAGGATAACTGATAAAATTATGGATGAAGCCGTAATCAAGCGAATACCACCGCATTCTACAGAAGCGGAAAGAGCAGTGATCGGTGCAATGTTTTTGCATCGAAACGCGATTCTTTCCGCAATGGAGATTCTGGTACCGGAGGATTTCTATGACAGCCGCTACGGACTGCTGTATGAAGTGATCGTCGAGCTGTTTAATGAGCAGAAGCCGGCGGATGAAGTGGTGATACTGGAACGTCTGCGGGAAAAAAACGCGCCGCCCGAAGTGGGAAACACGGCGTTTCTTTCTGACATTATCGATTCGGTACCGACTTCCGCAAATGTGACGCATTATGCCGAGATCGTACGGGAAAAGGCTCTGCTCAGAGAGATCATCAAAGTTAATTCCACAATTGAAAACGATTGTTATCTCGGAACGAAAGAAACCGAAGATATTTTATCCGAAACGGAAAAACGAATCTTTGATCTGGTACAAAACCGTGGCAGGGAAACCATTACACCGATCCGTGATGTGGTGATCAATGCTTTGAAACGGATCCAGCAAGTATCTAAATCCGATTCAAATCTGACAGGGATACCAAGCGGATTTACGGATCTGGATGAAATGACGGCAGGTTTCCAGCCTTCGGATCTGATCCTGATCGCTGCCCGCCCTTCCATGGGCAAGACCGCTTTTGTCCTGAATATAGCTCAATATGCCTGTTTTCGAAAGGAAAATCATTGTCTGATCTTCTCTTTGGAGATGTCAAAGGATCAGCTGGTGAACCGTTTGCTTGCGATGGATTCGTATGTGGATTCACAGAAGATCCGTGTTGGGGATCTTACGGATGATGATTGGAAAGCATTGATCGAAAGCGGCGGGGTAGTAGGGAAATCCAATCTGGCCATAGATGATACACCGGGGATCACGGTTGCCGAGCTGCGTTCCAAATGCCGGCGTTATAAAGTGGAACACGGACTGGATATGGTAATCATCGATTATCTTCAGCTGATGAGCGGAAGCAGAAGCGGAAGAAATGATGTTTCCCGTCAGCAGGAGATAGCAGACATTTCCCGTGCCCTGAAGGCACTTGCCAGAGAGCTGAATGTACCGGTGATCGCACTTTCCCAGCTCTCCCGTGCCGTAGAGCAGAGGCAGGATCATCGCCCGATGCTGTCCGATCTGCGTGAATCAGGTGCGATCGAGCAGGATGCGGATGTTGTCATGTTTCTTTACCGGGATGATTATTATAATGAAGACAGCGACAAAAAAGGAGTTGCGGATGTGATTATCGCAAAACAAAGAAACGGCTCCATCGGAACCGTCTCTCTCGTTTGGTTAGCTTCGCTTACGAAATTTGAAAATATGATTCATTCGGAATCAAAGTGATTCTTCTTTTTGGATCTCATTCATCTGTGTTACCAGATCCTCTGCATCAATTCCGTGAACCATGGCTGCTTCTTCTACTGTTTCTCCCATGGAAGCCGGGCAGCCTATACAATGCATACCGATTTCCATTAAAAGCGGAACAGCCTCCGGTTTTATCCTGAGGACATCACCGATGGTCGTGTCCTTGGTTATGCTCTGAACCTCGCTCATTTGAAACCTCCTTATAAAAAGCTCAGTCAAAAACTTTCTTGATTCTACTATGTATTTTCATTCTTTTCAAGTGGGAGGATATGTTGTATACTGTATCAGAACATAGAGTGTGTTTTGTGTGATTTTTTAACGTAGGAGGAATTGAAATGGCACATGTAATCAATGACAGCTGTGTAAGCTGCGGCGCATGCGCAGGCGCATGTCCGGTTGGTGCGATCCATCCGGGTGACGGAAAATACGAAGTGGATGCAGAAGCCTGCATCGACTGCGGCGCATGTGAAGGTGCTTGCCCGACTGGTGCGATCACTGCGGAATAATCCGTTTCGTGGAAATCGACTAAAGGTAGTTAAAGATCCGCCGGAATAGCCGGCGGATCTTTATATGTATTTCCTTTCTAACCATCACATCATTTTATTGACGAAAAGTGGGATTTAAGTTAAACTTAAAGAGTTATTTACAAAAATTTTTCAGATAGGGTGGTGATTTCAGTTGGCATTAGACACGATCGACAAAGTCCGTGAAGCAGAGCTTGCTGCTGACCAGGCGGAAAAAGATGCGTCTGTTGAGGCAGACAGGATCGTGGCAAAGGCCGAGGATGATGCGATAGCATTAAAATCCAGCCTTTCCAGGGAATCCCGGGAAAAAGCAGAAAAGGCTGTCAGTGAAGCGCAGACAAAGGGAGATGCGCTTCTTGCCGATGCAAAGCTTGAAGCGGAAAAGAGTATTGCGCAGCTGCGTTCATCAGTAGCTGCAAAAGAGGATGATGCAGTCAAAGTCATCCTGGAAGATCTGACAAATTAACCCGTCAGATCTTTTATTTTAAAATTCAGCAAAGGAGGTTAAAATATGGCTGTTTTGCCAATGAAGCGTATCGCAGTCTGCGGAATGAAAAAAGACCGCAAGGCTGTTCTGGAGCTGATCCAGCGCTCGCAGGCGGTCGAGATCGACACTGCGGGTCCGGGGGAAGCATATCAGGACGTCTTTTCCCAGACAGACGTATCCGCTTCATCGCAGATCTTTCAGAAGAATGCGGCGGCGGCGACAAAGGCGCTGGAAATATTAAATAGTGCGGCTCCCGAAAAAACGTCTCTGTTTTCATTCCTGGAAGGCAGGCAGGCGGTATCGGTGGAAGAATATGAGAAGAGAGTCGCAAAGCGCGACTCGATCATGAAGGATGTGAATGAGATCCTGCGGCTGGATAAAGAGCTGCAGGAGGCAAAGGCGGATATTCCCCGGATCGAAACGCAGATTGAAGCGCTTGGACCGTGGATGGATCTGGATGTACCCCTTTCTTTTAAAGGAACAAAGAGGACGGCTGCCTTTATTGGTACGTTTCCTGAAGAGATTACAGAGGAGTCGGTTCTTTTAAGATTGGCAGAGCTGATACCGGAGGTGGATAAGCTCGATGTAAATCTGATCCGTTCCACCCCGGAGATCTCATCCGTAATGATCATCTGTATGAAAGATGATGCCGATGCGCTGGATAATGCTCTTCGGCATATGAATTTTTCAAGACCGCCGGTATCGGATGAAGTTCCTTCAAAGCAGAAGGATCTTTATAACGGAGAGATCTCTGCCGCGCTGAAGAGAATGGATGAGACCAGAGAGGAACTTGTCACTTATGCCGAAAAACGGGAAGATATCAAATTTGCGGTTGACTATTTCAATATGCGGGCCGATAAGTATCAGGTACTTGGCTCTCTGACACAGTCCAGGCGCACTTTCCTGTTGAAGGGATATGTGCCCGAAGAGGTAAGTGCGGCAATCGAAGCGGAGCTGACATCAAAATATGACGTATGCGTGGAAATCTCAGATCCGGCAGAAAACGATAATGTGCCGGTATTATTAAGAAATAACGCATTTTCATCTCCGGTGGAAGGCGTCATCGAAAGCTATTCCATGCCGGGTAAGGGCGAGATCGATCCGACCATGCCGGTAGCCTGCTTCTATTATTTCATGTTTGGCATGATGCTTTCAGATTTTGCCTATGGTGCACTGATGGCGATCGCGACATTTGTCCTGATCAAAAAATTTAAGAATATGGAGCCGGGCATGAAGAAAACTATGACGATGTTCTGCTACTGCGGACTCGGCACCATGCTTTCCGGTGTACTTTTTGGCAGTTATTTCGGCGATGCACCGGCCGTGATCGCCAAAACGTTTTTTGGGAAGGATCTGAAGATCTGGTGTTGGATCGATCCCCTGAATGAATCGATGAAAATGCTGGTACTGTCATTTGCGATCGGTCTGATCCATCTGTTTACCGGTTTGATCCTAAATTGCTACGGCGCTATCAAGGCAAAGCAGTATAAGGATGCCGTTTATGATTCGATATTCTGGATTATGCTGGTGGGCGGTCTGATCCTTTACGGTTTGACGACAGACGTTGTAACCGGTATGCTCGGTCTTTCAACCATCATGTCCGGCTTCGGTATATTTGGGGCTGTCTGTGCGGTGATCGCATCGGTCGGTATTATCCTGACCGGGGGCAGGGAATCCAAAAACTGGTTTAAACGAACTCTCAAGGGAGCTTATGCTCTGTACGGCGTCACGGGTTATCTGAGTGATATCCTCTCCTATTCGAGATTACTGGCTCTGGGTCTTGCGACCTCGGTCATTTCGTCGGTCTTTAATTCGATGGGAAGTATGGTGGCAGGCACTCCGGTCGTCGGTGTATTGTTTTTCATTATAGTATTCCTGATCGGCCATGCATTGAATCTGGCGATCAACGCTCTCGGAGCCTATGTTCATACAAACAGGCTTCAGTTCGTGGAATTTTTCGGTAAATTTTATAACGGCGGAGGCAAAAAATTCCAGCCTTTCGCAGTAAACACAAAATATTTCAAATTTAAGGAGGAAAATTAAATGGGACTCGCATTAGCTTTGTTAGGAGCAGCATCAGCAGCACTTTTTGCAGGAATCGGATCGGCGATCGGTACAGGACGAGGCGGTCAGGCGGCAGCGGGCGTTGTCACTGAGGATCCTTCCCAGTTTTCAAGGGTTCTGATCCTTCAGCTTCTTCCGGGTACACAGGGTATTTACGGTCTTCTGATCGCTTTCATCGCGTTAGGAAAGATCGGTCTTATGGGTGGTGCTCCCCAGACTGATATGTCAGTAGGTACAGGACTTCAGTATCTGGCAGCATGCCTTCCTATGGCATTTGTGGGTTTGGTTTCCGCAATGCAGCAGGCAAAAGCTTCCGTGGCTTCCATCGGACTGGTGGCAAAGAGACCGGATCAGTTCGGTAAATCCATGATCTTCCCGGCCATGGTCGAGACATATGCGATCCTGGCTCTGCTTATCTCTATCCTTGCGATCAACGGGATCGGATAATTTAAGAAAGGGAGCACTATGACAGGGTTAGACAAAATATTAGATCAGATCCGGCAGGAATCCGATGCAGCCGTTGCTGAAAAACTTGCCGAGGCAAATAAAAATGCTGATG
>CACZNS010000022.1 GCA_902782575.1 uncultured Lachnospiraceae bacterium | reverse complement strand
TTGCCAGTACGAGGACGAATGACAGAACCTTTCTCCAATTCTTTTTCATTCTTCTACCTCTCTTTGCTATTTGTTTTACGGGTTACTGTTTGTATATATAACTATGCTTATAGCATAGGACGGTAGTCTCATAATACAACCTATAAATTTTCATGTCAATGCTTTGAGCATTGTTTTTTCACTTTCTGCATTGTTTTATTACATATTATATATACATAGTTTTTTGATACTGGGCGATCCGCTTAAATACCGCGGACGGATGATATAGGGCAGATCGGTTCATTTCTTATTAAAAATGAGACATTTTTTCATGAGAAATATTTCCGAACCTGCGAAGGACTGGATTTGATTCGGGAGGAAACAGCTTATGATCTACGGGCTCGGAGAGAGATTGTGCGAACAGAGGAAGCTGCGGCATCTGACGCAGGCAGAGGTGGCGGCCAGGATCGACTGCGCACCCTCTCTGGTCTCCAATTATGAAACGGGGGAGCGTACCCCGTCTCTGGAGAGCCTCCTTGCCCTTGCCAATATCTACAACTGCTCCACGGATTATCTCCTGGGATACGACCGGAAGACCTTCCGGATCAGAAATGAGGATAATTCTTATTATCTGGACGCCTCCATGCTCTCGAAGCAGCAGCGCATGATCGCCCAGGATCTGCTGGATTCCCTCCGGGATACCTCTCTGCGCTCCGGACAGTCCAGGGCCGCCATCGGATGAATCGGCCCCTACCGGAACCCGCCCTGCCTCTTCTCTATATATAAGAAAAAACAGACACAGATCAGGGCCGAGAGCAGGGAACCTGCCGGGGCGGCCAGGCCCATAGGAAAGAGGTTGTCCGGATAGTATACGGAGGCCAGATATGCCCCCGGGATCCGCACAAGCAGGATGGATGCGGCATTATGAAGGAAGGAGATCCAGGAGCGCTGATAGGCGCTGAAATAGCCGGAGAAGCAGAAATGGATCCCCGCAAAGATACAATCGGATACATAGGAGCGAAAATACTGCCCACCGAGCCGGATGACCTCCGGCTCGTTTTTTGCAAAGAGCGCCACCATGTCCTCTGCGGCAAACTGCGCCGCGACGGTAAAGATGCAGCCGATGCAGACACAGATCGCCGTCCCCGCAAACAGGACCTTCTTCCCCCTCTCATGCAGGCCCGCGCCGGCATTCTGCGCAGCCATGGCGGATACTGTGGAGAGCATGGCGGAGGGCACAAGGAAGAGGAAGCTTATGATCTTTTCCACGATCCCGACGGCTGCCGCCACATCCACGCCGCGGCGGTTTGCGATCACCGTGATCACAAGAAAGGAGATCTGGATAAAGCCCTCCTGGATCGCGATGGGCACTCCCACCTTCAGAAGCTTCCCGGTGACGGAGCTTTCGTATCTCAGGTCCTGCTTTGAAAGCCTTAAATCCGTTCCGGAGTGCCGCAGAAAGATCAAGGCGAAGGCAACGCTCGCTGCCTGTGAGAGCACCGTGGCGAAAGCCGCCCCTGCCGCGCCGAGGCCGCAGGGGCCGATCAGGATATAATCCAGCAGGATATTCACCAGACCCGCCGCCGCCACAAAGATCATCGGGCTTTTTGTATCCCCCAGCCCCCGGAATATGCTGCTGATCACGTTGTAGGCCGTGATGAATGGTACGCCCAGGAAGCAGATCAGAAGGTAGCTTCCGGCCTGTTTCAGGGATTCCTCCGGAACGGAGAGGGCAGACAGGATCTGCCGGGTCAGGATGAGGAGGATCAGGGTCAGAGCCGCGGCAAACACCGTAAAAACAAGGATCGTGTTTCCGATGGCCTGCTTCGCGCCCTTCATGTCCCCGGCTCCGATGCAGCGGCTGATCAGGACCACGCTTCCGGTGGCAAGCCCCACGATCACCACCGTGAGCATGTGCATGACCTGAGAGCCCACGGATACCGCCGTGATCACCTCCGCGCCGTTGAAACGGCCGGTGATGAAGAGATCCGCCAGGCCGTAAAAGGTCTGGAGGAAGCATGAAAATAAAAAGGGCAGGGAAAACCGCATCATGAGCTTTACGATATTTCCCTGCGTCAGATCATTTTTCATTCCTTTGTTCCTGTTCCTTACTTCAATATCCCCGCCTGCACCTTCTTAAGGTCTATGATCCTCTGATTCCGGCTTCCCCTGAAATCCAGGGAGGGGTCTTTTTCTTCTTCGATGAATTCTCCGTCCACCAGCACGTCTGCGATGGAGAGGATCTCCTTTGCCGTGACCGTGGCGGCCCGGCTGCCCTGCTCCCCCGTCAGCTGCTCGAGGGTGTAGCCTGTATAGATCCACACGTTCTTTTCCGGGAAGCGTTCCTTTACCTTTCTGATCAGGCTCAGCACCGTTTCCTGATTCTCCGGCTCCATGGGCTCCCCGCCCAGTACGGTGAGGCCTTCGATATAGTCCGGGGCGAGGGAGTCCAGTATATACCGCTCCGTTTCCTCCGTATAAGGCTTCCCGTAGCTGAAATCCCAGGTTTCGGGCTGGAAGCACCCCCTGCAGCGGTGGGTACAGCCGGAAACAAAGAGGACTGTCCGGATCCCCTCCCCGTCTTCTATGGCAAACTCTTTGATATTCCCGTAATACATATCCGTATGATGCCTCGCAGTCAAAACCCCGCAGCAGGCTGCGGGGCATCGTTTAAGCTTATCTTTGGCTCATGATCCGTCAGGTGGCCGACAGATGGAGCACCCTGTCCCTGATCTCCTGTGTCCTGCCCTGATTCCAGAACTGCGTGCCGATGTAGCCGCAGGTCCTGCGGGCCACGAACATCTTGTCCTGATCCCGGTTGCCGCAGTTCGGGCACTCCCAGACCAGCTTGCCGTGGTCGTCCTCCGCGATCTTTATCTCACCCTCAAAGCCGCAGATCTCGCAGTAGTCGCTCCTGGTGTTCAGCTCCGCGTACATGATGTTGTCGTAGATGAACCGGATCACGGAGAGTACCGCCGGAATGTTGCTCTGCATGTTGGGTACCTCCACATAGCTGATGGCGCCGCCCGGAGAGAGGCGCTGGAAGTCCGACTCAAAGGCCAGCTTCTGAAACGCGTCGATCTTTTCCGTCACATGGACATGGTAGCTGTTTGTGATGTAGTTCTTATCCGTTACGCCCTTGATGATGCCGAAGCGCTTCTGCAGGCATTTCGCGAATTTATAGGTCGTGGACTCCATCGGCGTGCCGTAGAGGGAGTAGCTGATGTTCTCCGCGGAGCGCCAGGTTGCGCATTTGTCGTTCATGTACTGCATGACCTTCAGCGCGAAGGGCTTTGCTTCCGCATCCGTATGGGATTTCCCGAGCATCCTCACGCACATCTCGTAGAGACCGGCGTAGCCCAGGGAAATGGTTGAATAATTGCCGAAAAGCAGCTTGTCGATCTTTTCCCCGCTCTTTAAGCGTGCCAGCGCGCCGTACTGCCAGAGGATCGGCGCCACATCCGAGACCGTCCCCTTTAAGCGCTCATGTCTGCAGCGGAGCGCTCTGTGGCAGAGCTCCAGCCGCTCGTCGAAGATCTTCCAGAATTTATCCATATCCCCGCCGGCCGAGCAGGCCACATCCACGAGGTTTATGGTCACCACGCCCTGGTTGAAGCGCCCGTAGTATTTATGCTTTCCGCCTTCTCCGAGACCCTCGGTATCCGGCGTCAGGAAGGAGCGGCAGCCCATGCAGGGGTATACGTCCCCGTTTTTGTATTCCCGCATCTTTTTCGCAGAGATGTAGTCCGGGACCATTCGCCTTGCGGTGCATTTTGCGGCAAGCTCCGTGAGCTCCCGGTATTTTGAGTCCTTGTGGATATTATCCTCGTCCAGCACATAGATCAGCTTCGGGAAAGCCGGTGTGATCCATACGCCCTTTTCGTTTTTCACGCCCTGTATCCTCTGGGTCAGCACCTCGCGGATGATCGCCGCCAGATCCTCTCTGGTCTGACCCTCCGGCACCTCGTCCAGATACATGAACATCGTCACAAAGGGAGCCTGCCCGTTGCAGGTCATCAGGGTGATCAGCTGGTACTGGATGGTCTGGATCCCGCTTCTGATCTCTTCCGCAAGCCGCATCTCGGTGATCTTGCGGATGATCTCCGGATCCGTGGACTCGCCGCAGGCCTTCCGCTCCTCCAGGACCTCTCCGCAGATCTTCCTGCGGCTTACGTCCACAAAGGGCGCCAGATGGCTTAAGGTAAAGGACTGGCCGCCGTACTGGTTGCTCGCCACCTGCGCTACGATCTGCGTTGTGACGTTGCAGGCCGTAAAGAAGCTGTGGGGCTTTTCGATCAGTGTTTCGCTGATCACGGTACCGTTCTGCAGCATATCCTCCAGATTGATCAGGTCGCAGTTGTGCTCTCTCTGCGCGAAGTAGTCCGAATCGTGGAAATGGATGATCCCTTCCTCATGAGCGCGCACGATCTCCTCGGGCAGCAGGATCCTGCGTGTCAGGTCCTTGCTGACCTCGCCGGCCATGTAATCGCGCTGGGTGGAGTTGATGACAGGGTTTTTGTTGGAATTCTCCTGCTTGACCTCTTCGTTTGCCTGATCGATGAGCGCAAGGATCCCATCATCCGTGGTGTTGGATTTCCGGGCAAGATTCCTCCTGTAGCGGTAGCGTACATATTTCTGGGCCACCTCGTAGCCGCGCATCTCCATGATCCCGCGCTCCACAAGCTCCTGGATATCCTCCACGTTCACCGCGTGCGAGGAGGCCTTTACCTCCGTCGCGATGTTGTCCGCCACGGCCTGGATCTGAAATTCATTCATCTGATGGATCTCGTCCACCTCATGGTTTGCCTTGTCGATCGCATGTATGATCTTGGTAAGATCAAAGGACACTTCCTGTCCGTTTCGTTTGATGACGTTGATGCTGACTCTCTCGTCCATAAAACCCCGTACTATCCTCCCTAATGATATAAGCTTCGCCGGAACCGCTATATATAGTTCAAAGCAAAAAGAAGAGCACAATATCTTGTGCTCTTCTATATTACAAAAGAATAAACAGATTGTAAAGTCCTTTTTAGGATTCCCGGAGGATCCCCCGGAAGCCCCGCTTTATCCGTATTTTCTGCAGAGAAAATACTTGGAGAACGTGACCATCCGCATGTCCTTCATCTGGATGGCATGATAGATTGCATCCGGAAGATATTCATCAAATTTGACCTCAAGAAGGCTCTGACCGCTTCTTAAGATCGGCCGTACCGGCAGATCCCGGTCGAAGAATTTCCGAAAGTCCTTCCCTGATGCTATGTTCTGGTCAAAGGTGATCCGGACATTGCCGTTTTTATATATGAACGGCCGGCGTCTGTACTGCACGATGCAGGCGGGACGGAAGCGTCTCGTGCCTGCCTGGATAAGATATCGGTTCAGTACCGGCGGGTTTTCCGCCCGGATCATGGCTGCCGGATCGTCTCCGCGCAGGATCCTTTCGTACTGCTCTCCGGTAAGGCGGCAGGCGGTTTTACGGATCATCCCGGATTCCTTCTGCTTGCATTCCAGGGAGATCAGGCCGGCATCTCTTCCGTAGCTTCGGATCCGCCATTTTTCCCGGTGGTCGTTTCCGTCCTCGTTTTCATAGTAGATCCGGTTGTCGTGATCATCCATGTAGATGCTCCGGATCAGGTACGTTCCGTCCTCTCCGGTATGGGGGTCCGGCGCCAGAAGCCCGGCAAGCCTTGTCTGAAGGATCCTCAGCTCCGCGTCGGTACAGAGATATTTATGCTCATGCCGAAATTTTGCTTCCATGTACAGGTTCTCTTTTTACACCGAGGCGCTGTTCAGGTACTTCTCCTGGGCCGGTGTCAGCACGTCGATCTCCTTACCGAGGAATTTCAGCTTCCTGCGGGCCGTATCCATATCGACCTCCTCCGGTACGTCGATCAGCTTTTCCTTCAGCTCGCTGCCGTGCTCCACAAGGTATTTGGCCGAAAGAGCCTGGATCGCAAAGGACATATCCATGATCTCCGCGGGATGGCCGTCGCCGCAGGCCAGATTTACGAGCCGTCCCTCGCCGAGGACATAGACCCATCTTCCGTCCGAGAGCTTATAGCCCATGATGTTGTTTCTCATCTCGCGGCTCTCTACCGAGATCTCCTTCAGGCGCTTTACATCGATCTCACAGTCGAAATGCCCCGCATTGCAGAGGATCGCGCCGTCCTTGATCACTGCGAAATCCTCTTCGTCGATAACGGCGTCGCAGCCCGTGACGGTAACAAAGAAATCTCCCAGCTTTGCGGCTTCCTTCATGGGCATTACGTCAAAGCCGTCCATGATGGCTTCGATCGCCTTTACGGGGTCGATCTCCGTTACAATCACCCTCGCGCCGAGACCCTTGGCCCGCATGGCTGTGCCCTTGCCACACCAGCCGTAGCCTGCGACCACAACGGTCTTGCCCGCCACGATCAGGTTTGTGGTACGGTTGATGCCGTCCCAGACAGACTGGCCCGTACCATAGCGGTTATCAAAGAAATGCTTCATCTGCGCATTATTTACCCGGATCATCGGGAAGAGCAGCCTTCCCTCGCGATTCAGCGCCTCCAGGCGGATAATTCCCGTGGTCGTCTCCTCGCAGCCGCCGATCACCTGAGGGATCAGCTCCCTGAATTCGGTATGCATCATGTTTACCAGGTCGCCGCCGTCATCAATGATGATGTTCGGTCCCACGGAAAGAACCGCACGGATATGGCGGTTGTATTCCTCATCCGTAGCCCCGTACCAGGCATGAACCTCCAGACCTGCCTTGACCAGCGCCGCCGCCACGTCATCCTGGGTGGAAAGGGGATTGGAGCCTGTCACATACATCTCTGCCCCTCCTGCCCGCAGCACCAGGCAGAGATACGCCGTTTTAGCCTCCAGATGCACCGAAAGGGCGATCTTCTTCCCCGCAAAGGGCTTTGTTTCCGAAAATTCATCATAAAGGGTCCTAAGCAGATCACAATGCCTCCTGACCCATTCGATTTTAGCTTCGCCTGACGGCGCCAGATTGATATCCCTGATTTCGCTGGCCATAATTTCCTCCTGTATTTACAACGCTTCTTCCCTGACAATTTCTGTTCGCGTTCGCCTGCTGTAACTGAATGATCGAGATTCCCGATGATTAAAAAAAGGGCAGGTCGATGACCTGCCCCTTATTATAGTTGGTTCTTTAGAACTTAGCAAGATATGCGTTGATAAGCTTCTGAAGCTCTGCTCTCTCTGCCTGACGAGAAGCCTGAACTGCCAGATTTGCCTGCCAGAACGCATTCAGGCGTGCCTGATACTCATTGTATGCTGCGATGCCTGCTGCCTTACGCGCCTCGCCCTTAGCGATCTCTCCTGCGCGGAATGCTGCAAGGCGTGCCTGATATTCATTGTAAGCTGCGATACCGGCTGCCTTCTGTGCCTGACCAAGTGCAAGCTGAGAAGCCTGGAATGCTGCAAGGCGTGCCTGATACTCGTTGTAAGCTGCAAGGCCTGCTGCCCTCTGAGCTGCTCCCTTAGCAAGCTCACCTGCCCAGAACGCTGCAAGGCGTGCCTGATACTCATTGTAAGCTGCGATGCCCGCTGCCCTCTGAGCTGCGCCCTTAGCGATCTCGCCCGCCTGGAACGCTGCCAGACGTGCCTGATACTCATTGTAAGCCGCGATACCGGCTGCCTTCTGTGCCTCGCCTTTCGCGATCTCTCCTGCCTGGAACGCTGCCAGATTTGCCTGATACTGCAGGTAATCTGCGATCTGCTTATCCCTTGTCGCGATTGCTGACGCAATTTCTTCCGCAGGCCCGGCGAACGCAGGAACAACAGAAACAATTGTGATGGCCAGCGTTGCCAACACTGCTACAAGTCTCTTTTTCATGTTCAATTTCTCCCTTCAGAAATATGAGTGTTTTTCTTACTGACTGCCATTGTACCACTCATTGCAAATGATTTCAACACAGAATTTTATTTCCTATTTATTTTCTGTTTATTTCCTATGCCCAGACGATCACTCATTTTTTCGATCTCGTGGTAAACCCGTTCCAGATCAATGGTTTTCAGCTCCCTTTCTTCCATTACTATTTCTCCGTCAATGATCACCGTATCCACCTCCGAGCCGTTTGCGGAATACGTCAGGGAGGAGAGCAGATCGGTCCTGGGCATCATGGACGGCTCCGTCAGGTCAAGGATCGCAAGATCCGCCTTCATTCCCTCCGCGATCTTTCCCGTTACGCCCGCAAGGCCCAGTGCCTTCGCGCCGTTTTCCGTTGCGATCCTTACGGTCTCCTCTGCCCCCACGCAGACCGGGGTCATATTGGTTCCTTTATGGATCAGCGCCAGAAGGCTCATCTCGTGGAACAGGTTCAGGGAATTGTTGGAGGCCGCTCCGTCCGTTCCCAGCGCCACATTCACACCGGCCTTCAGAAGCTCCGGCACCGGTGCGAAGCCGTTGCCCAGCTTCATATTGGAAGCGGGATTCGTGACCACCGATACATTATGCTTTTTCAGGATCCCGATATCGTGATCCGAGATTTGCACGCAGTGCGCGGCTATGCAGGGCACATCGAAGCAGCCTGCCTCTTCCGCGTACTCGATGGCGGAGCACCCGTGGTCCTTTTGCAGGTTTTCTATCTCCGTTACGCTCTCCGCCAGGTGGATATGGATGCCGAGGCCCTTCTCCTTTGCGAGGTCTGCCACACATCGTAAGAAATCCGGCCCGCAGCTGTAGGGCGCGTGGGGACCGAGCATAAAGGAGAGCCTGCCGCAGTCCTTTCCGTCCTCCATCTCTTCAAAAGCTTCCTTCACCCGGTAATTGTCCTTATCGTACTCATCTCCCACCAGTCCGCGGCAGATCACGGCTCTCATGCCGGAGTCCCTTACGGCCTTTGTCGTCTGATGGATGTGCATCTGCATATCATTAAAGGTTGTGGTTCCGCAGCGGATCATCTCCGCGATGGCAAGCATCGCTCCCCAGTAGGCATCCTCCGGTGTCATATTATCCTCCACAGGCTGCACTCCCTTGAAGAGCCAGTCCATAAAAGGCATATCATCCGCGATGTTTCTGAGCGGTGCCATGTAGGAATGCGTATGCGCATTGATCAGCCCCGGGATCACCAGCCGGTCCGCTCCGTCGATGGTCCGGGCGGCCTGAAAGCCCTCCGGCATCCGGTCGATTCCTGCGATCTGATCGCCGCTTATGTATATGCTGTGGCGGCCGATCACCCCGTCGATCAATGCATATGCGTCTTTTATCAGTATTTCAGACATTCTGACCTCCCTGTGCTGTCCTACAGTCTGGCTCTTAAGGCTTCCGTCATGTCTTCAAAGCCCGGCTTCCCGAGCAGCGCAAACATATTCTTTTTATAGCTTTCCACACCGGGCTGGTTAAACGGATTCACACCCAGCAGATAGCCGCTCACGCCGCAGGCGAATTCAAAGAAGTAGAAGAGCTGCCCGAGGTATTCCTCCGTCTGCTCCGGGATATTGATGACCGAATTCGGCACGTTTCCGTCCGTATGCGCCAGGATCGTTCCGTTCATCGCGCATTTATTCGCGAAGTCCACCGTTTTGCCCGCCAGATAATCCAGACCGTCCAGATTGTTGTCCGCCTTTTTCATCATGATGTCCACTCTGGGCCGCTCGATATTGATCACCGTCTCAAACATGATCCGGGCGCCGTCCTGGATAAACTGCCCCATGGAGTGCAGATCTGTGGTCAGATCCACGGAGGCCGGGAAGATTCCCTTCTGATCCTTGCCCTCGCTCTCTCCGTAGAGCTGCTTCCACCACTCCGACACATAATGCAGGCTCGGCTCGTAGTTCGCCACGATCTCCACGGACTTGCCCTTTCTGTAGAGGATATTGCGGATCGCCGCGTATTTCAGCGCATCGTTGTCCTCATAGCCGCTTTCGATCGCGAGTCTCCTGCCTTCCGCGGCTCCCGCCATCAACTTATCGATATCCGCTCCGGAAACGGCGATGGGCAGCAGACCGACGGCCGTCAGCACCGAGAAGCGCCCGCCGACATCGTCCGGCACCACAAACTCCTCATAGCCTTCGGAATCCGCAAGGCTCTTTAACGCTCCGCGGGACTTGTCCGTCGTCGCGAAAATCCTCTTTGCGGCTTCGGCTTTTCCGTATTTCTGCTCCAGCAGCTCCTTGAAGATGCGGAAGGATATGCCGGGCTCGGTCGTTGTACCGGATTTGGAGATCATATTGACGGAAAAGTCCCTGTCCCCGATCACCTCGATGAGATTTGAGATATATGTGCTGGAAATGTTGTTTCCGAGGAAATAGATCTCCGGTGTCTTGCGGATCTCCCTCGAAACGGAATTATAAAAGTTGTGTCTTAAAAACTCGATCGCCGCACGGGCTCCCAGATAAGACCCGCCGATCCCGATGACCAGAAGCACTTCACTGTTGCTCTGGATCCTCGCAGCGGCTTTTTTGATCCGGTCAAACTCTTCCTTATCATAATTCACCGGCAGATCGATCCAGCCGAGGAAATCGTTTCCGGCGCCCTTTCTGGATAACAGAAGCTCCCGCGCCGCTTCCGTCTGTGCCTTGATAAGCTCTACTTCCTCCTCGCGGATGAAGGGCGCTGTTTTGGAATAATCAAACGTTACTTTAGCCATAGCCTTCTCCTTATTAATGATTGTACAGTTTGCGAAACCGGCAACTGCCGTGCTCCGTGCCGCAAAAAGCCCGATGCCCTGCCTGCGGTCCGGAAACCGGCCGTCACTTTCTTCGTTTACTATAATTATAAGATATGATATTTTAAACTATACTACAAAATATTTAAGGAGTAAACAAATGCACTATACACCAAAGGGCGTCTGTTCCACAGGGATCGATATCGAAACGGAGGGCAATATCATCCGTTCCGTAAGCTTTACAAGGGGCTGCTCCGGAAATACCCAGGGCGTAGCCCGGCTCATCGCGGGTATGGATATCGACGAGGCCATCAGCCGGCTCTCCGGGATCAAATGCGGCGCGAAGCCGACCAGCTGTCCGGATCAGCTTGCCAAAGCCTTAATGGAGCTGAAAGCGGCGCAATGAAAAGGATCGTTCTTACCGGAGGCGGGACTGCCGGTCACTGCCTGCCGAACCTTGCCCTGGTTCCCACACTGAAGGAGCGTGGCTATGAGATATCCTACATCGGCTCCTATGAGGGCATCGAGCGGCAGCTGGTGGAGAAATACGGGCTGATGTACACAGGGATCTCCTCCGGGAAATTCCGCCGGTATTTCGACCTTAAAAATTTTACGGATCCGTTCCGGGTGCTCCGTGGATACGGGGAAGCCCGCAAAGCATTAAAGGCCATGTCGCCGGATGTGGTCTTCTCCAAGGGCGGTTATGTGGCAGTGCCCGTAGTCAGGGCTGCCGCCTCCCTGAAGATCCCCATTATCATCCACGAAAGCGATATGACACCCGGGCTTGCAAACAGGCTCTCCTTTCGCTGTGCGGACAGGATCTGCTGCTCTTTTCCGGAAACGCTGTCTTTCCTTCCCGAAAAAAAGAGGGTGCTGACCGGAACTCCCGTCCGGGCGGATCTCCTGAATGGAAGCCGGGAAAGAGCTCTTTCCTTTGTACATATGCGGGAGGGCGGCTATCCGTATCTGATGGTGATCGGCGGAAGCCTCGGAGCGCAGCGGGTAAATGAAGCGATCCGCTCCGCCCTGCCGGAGCTTTTGAAAAAATACAACGTCATCCATCTGTGCGGCAGGGGAAAGCTCGATCCGACGCTGAACCGCAGGGACGGATATATGCAGTATGATTATATCAACGAAGAGCTGGCGGATCTCTATTCCCTGGCGGATGTGGTGGTCTCCCGGGCCGGTGCGAATGCGGTTTTCGAGCTTCTGACCCTGAAGAAGCCGAATGTGCTGATCCCTCTTGCGACCGGGAGGGGAGATCAAAAGCTAAACGCGGAATCCTTTGCCAAAGCCGGCTACTCCGTGCTTCTGACAGAAGATAAGCTGAATAACGCATCCCTGACGGCCGCCATCGACGAGGTATATGAAAACCGGGAGCATTACAGGGGCGTCATGTCCCGTGCGGAAAGCCTCTCCGCCGTGCAGAAGATCTGCGACCTGATCGACAAGGTCAGCTGAAGCCGGCGGTCAGGATACTGCGATACCGAAGATCCGGAAGGCCGGGCTGCTTCGGCCCTGATAAATCGGAAGACCGGGCTGTCTTTATATGCCCTGCCGGAATGCGGATATAAGCGCCTTCAGGCGCGGAAAGGAATCAAAATGGACGAAAACTGTATTTTCTGCAAACTTAGCAATCATGTTTTTCCTACCAATCAGATCTATGAGGATGACGACTTCACCGTGATCCTGGACGCCGGCCCCGCCACAAAGGGGCATGCGCTGATCCTGCCGAAGGAGCATTACGCCAACCTCTATGAACTGCCGGAGGACCTTACGGCAAAGGCCTTTGTCCTTGCTAAAAAGATGGCCTCCATGCTCACGGAACGGCTGCATTGCGAGGGCTTCAACATCGTGCAGAACAACGGCGAGCTGGCTGGCCAGACGGTATTTCATTTCCATATCCATCTGATCCCCCGGTATGCTTCCGACGGACAGAAGATCGGCTGGATCCCCGGCAAGCCCACCGATGAGGAGCTGGCCGCTCTGAGGGATGAGATCGCCGGCCGGTGACCTCCGGTCCGCAGACACCAGATATGCTTTGAGTACCGTCCGGATATGCACGCGCATCCCGGATGGTAAGCATCAAAGCGGCAACAAACCCACGGCAGGCGGAAAATCCTGCACCACAATCTGAGGAATAGCTTTATGAAGATCAATATTTACTACGGCGGACGGGGAATGGTCGGCGATCCGACGATCTCCGTGCTGAACCGGATGCAGGCGGTACTGGAAGATATCAACGTCAGGGTGGAGCGTTTCAATCTCTTTGAGGAAAAGCGCAATATCACAGCCCTTCCGAACACCCTGAACGATGCCGACGGGGTGATCCTGGCCTCCACGGTGGAATGGCACGGTGTCGGCGGATATATGTACGAATTTCTGGATGCCTGCTGGCTCTACGGAAACAAGGAACGGATCTCGCAGATCTATATGTGTCCTGTTGTTATGTCAACCACATATGGAGAGCGCGAAGGGAAGCTGGAGCTGACACAGGCCTGGGAGATCCTGGGCGGAAAGCCCTGCAGCGGTATCTGCGGCTATGTAAAGGATTCCGTCTCCTTCGAGCTGAATCAGTCCTATATGACGCTCATAGAGAAAAAGGCCGAGAATATCTACCGCACCATTTCCCAGAAGACAACGAGCCTGCCCGCCTCCAACCAGGCGGTCCGCCAGATGGTTTCCGCAACCCCCTCCATCAATCTGACCCCCCAGGAGTCCGAACAGCTCTCGAAATATGCTTCGGACGAAAACTATGTCCAGACCCAGAAGGAGGATATCAAGGAGCTTGCCTCCCGTTTCCGCAATCTGCTGGATCACAACGGTGTCAGCTCCGAGGATCTTCTGCTTCAGGAGCTTCATGATCATTTCCGGCCCCAGAACGACTTTTCCGCCATCTACCGGTTTGTGATCAAGGAGTTCAAAAATCCTCTGGTCATCGACATCGTAGACGACCGGATCGAGCTGCGTTACGGAAGCATCGATAATCCGGACGTGATCTGCAAGATCGACCATGACCGGATCAACGATATCGTCTCCGGGCGCATGACCTTTCAGCGGGCGTTTATGGCCGGAGACATGCAGGTCAAGGGGGATTTCAAAACGCTCCGTATGCTGGATACGCTTTTCGATTTCGGAACGTCAAAGTGACATGGGCAAAGCCGACTCTGTCGCCGTCCTCGAGTGCCACCGTTTCGTTCAGCTCCAGTCTCCTGCCGTTCACATAGGTGCCGTTGGTGGAATTCATATCCGACAGATAGTATCTTCCGTCCCGCTCATGGATCGACGCGTGGATCCGGCTGACGCTTTCATCGAAAATGACCCCGTCCGCCCGTTCCCTTTTCTTTCCGATGAGAAACGGACTCCTGTCTACGGAAAAGCTGATCTCCCTGCCGCCCGCCATACCGCTTAAGCTGGCATCTGCCCTTTCGCATACCGGCATGTTCAGCAATGTCGTCTTTCCGTCGTCCTCCTGCTGTGCAAAGTCCGGATCCTGCCTGACCGCAGCCTCCTTACTGTCGAGGGGATCCCGCACGGATCTGGAAAGAAGATCCTCCCTTTCCGCCTCCCGCTTACGGTCTGCCTTTGTCCTCTTTTTATTGTAGATATATATGACAGCCGTCAGGGCGATCCCGAAGAGGACCGCGATCACTCCTCCTGCGATCAGGTATTCATTCTCACTCAAGCTGATCCCCGGTATCAGCTTTGGATTCAGGACCAGGACCAGATACGCGCCGGCAGAAGCCAGGATCAGCAGCAGGCATACGAATGCAAGCTTTAATGTGCCCTTGCCGGTATCCTCCTCCTCTTTTGAAAAATAATCCAGCTCCGAACGGTCCTCCTCCATCTCCCAGTATCCTTCCTCCTCCGGAACCTGCAAGTCCGCCTCATAATAAGGAGCCGGCTCCCGGTTTCCGGCCGTTTCCACCGGTATCTCCCTGCCGGTCAGCAGCTTTTCCGGAGAGTAAATACCGTCCTCCACCAGAGAAAAATAATCATAGGCCAGAGTCTGGCACTCCCTGTCATCCCTGTCCGCATGATCGATCAGGAAACGTGCCAGCTTATAAAAATCCTCTGCACATCGCTCGGAAGCGTGTCCGGAGGGATAAAAAACAAAGGCCGGCTCAAAGGTTTCCAGATCCATATAGATGCAGTCCGGATCAAAGATCACTTCATCCGTAGGCAGCAGGTACTGCTCAAGCTCCCTGAACAGCCGGTCTATCCCCTGCAGCAGAGACTTCATCTCCCTGCCGGTCAGGGCTCTGCTCTCACAAAGCCTCGACAGATTCTGTCTGGACTGGATCTCGTAATAATAAAACGCTTCATTGTCCAGAAAATGCAGATTCATCTTCAGCAGCCCCGCGATCTGATTGCGTATGACCATTTTTTCATGTCCGCTTTTTTCGTTTCCCTTCTCCTTTTTCAGGATCATATAATGATGGCTGGCATCACTCTTAAACCGTATCTCCATTATCTCTCCTTTATCCCGGCACCTTCCCTGCCGTTTCCTCCGCTTCCCTCAGAGTGTGAGCCGCCCGCTTTCCCCAGCCGGGCAGCCATATTCTCCACCATCCGGCATTCCCGGATAAAGAGGATCGGATCCTTCCTTTTGGCCTTCCCGCTTCCCCTGACCGGGATCTCATCACTTCCCGCGATCCTGAAAAACAGCACCCCGGGCGGGATCCTGAGCTTACCCTCGTAGGAAACCGTTACTTCGCTTCCTGTGACGGTCACCTCCTGTGCAACATCCTCCGTCGCCAGAAGGGCATGGTCGATCAGATCCTTCGCCGCCTTTTCCGTTGTGCCGAAAACCGCGTTGTCGCCCGTTTTGATCCGGCTTCCTCTCAAAGCTGCCTGATACGCCGCATTGTTCATAACGCATCTGTCATGCAGAAAAAAGGACATATAGATCAGAAATATGATCACCGTCAGGATCAGCGGAAACAGAAAGGATGCCTCTACGGTATAGGAGCCCTTCAGATAAACCGGGTGACCAGAAAAGAAGCCAGCATGAAGGGCACAAAGGGCATTTCGGTATGCCTGTCCGCTTTTTTCTGTATGATCCGGACCACTCCGAAGAGTGCCGAAAGAAACAGGGCTCCCATGGTCAGAGCCGCACTTTCCCAGCCTCCCAGATAGATACCGGCCACTGCGATGAGAAAGGCATCTCCCATTCCGATCTTCCCCTCCGTGATCAGGGACAGTGCCGCAAAGAGCAGACCGATCATCAGACCGCTCAGACCCTCCCACAGACCGAAGGGCTGCAGGATGATGAAGCAGGCGATCCCCGCCGCCGCAAATATCGCCAATACGGAAAGCCGGAGCCTTCCGGTTTTCTGATCCTCTGCCGCGCAGATGGCAAGCAGGATGCCCAATAGCAATTCCCGTATCATTCATCTTCTCCTCCATTACGACGCAATATCTGTAATACCTGACCCGGTTCCCACGGACTGATCAAGGACTCTTTGTTGCGATTTCAATAGCCGCAGTCCCTGCATGCGGGTCTGCTTCCCACCCGGCTGATGGGGACCGCTTTGATCGTCCGCTTCAGGGAAGGGCAGTTCAGCGATGTATGGTACCGGGTCCCGTCATCCGTCAGATACACCGCTCCCGAGGTGATCCCCCTTGCACAATGCTCGCAGGCATAATATTTTGCCCCGTTATTGGCTCTCTCCCTGTCCAGCTGTGCGATGCTGCTGACCCGGATATTGAAATTCAGATGCCTGCAGGTCTTGGAACGGTGATACACGCTCCCGTTCTCCGTGATAAACACGATCTCCTCCGCATTCTCATCCCGGGATCCCGCCCGTGCATTATCATATCCCGTAAATGCCCTTACCCTTGCTCTGTCCGTTATGTTCGTCCTCGCCGCTCCCAGAAGGTCAAAGGGGGGATGTACCTGATAGGATGCGACCAGATCGATCATATCGTCGCTTCCCAGCACAGTGGACCTCAGAAACGAGATCCCCGCTTCTCCGCCTTCGATGGGAGCGCGCTCCACATATTCCTTTCCGAGCCAGCTGATCACCTGCGCCTTCGCGGCTGTTACCCCCAGAGCCTTCCCGCCAAGGAGCTGAAGCAGCCCGGCTCCGGAGTTATCATCCGCCCGCGTCAGGCTCTCACAGACATAAGCGTACTTTGCGTATTCCGTAGAGGTTTCCGCCAATGCCGCAGACATTTCCGACGAAAAGCGCACAGCCTCGATCAGATACATGACCGAAAGCATCGCAAAAAGGAAGATCGGCAGCACCAGAGCCGCTTCAACCGTGAGACTTCCGGGGGAAGATGCTTCTTTCAGTTGTTTTTTAAGGAGATATTTCTTTGCCATATCCGTATATCAGCCTATCGTGTTTCATATTGCATCAGTGTTTTTCGGGGATCATAAAGATTCTGAAAGAAGCACCTTCCCCCGGCTGTCTTACTCTAATCCGACTCCAGATAGCTCTGCCCCCTCATGATGCTGAATTCATGCTTCCTCCGGGACTTAAATACCGCTGCCGCGTTCAGATATTCAATGCAGCCGTCCATCCGGAATCTCTGATTTCCCTCCGTCCGCCTTATGTTTGCTTCGATCACATCCATGGCCCGCATCACCTTCTTCGACTTATCCATCGCAAGCAGAAATACCCGGACATAATCGTTATAGCTGAAGCCGCTTCCTTCTTCTCCTGTAGGCTTTGCCGTACTTTTCAGGGAAAACAGCCCCCAGATCGGCATTTTCCAGTCTTCGTCCGTCTTCTGCAGCGGGACCCTTTCTCCCGCCATAAGGCGTTTTACATCTGATACGCTCTCCCCGTAGGCCCAGGCAAGCAGGATCAGATAGGCCACCGCATCTCCCGCCTCCGCGGGAAGGGTAAGCAGGGCGGCTATGGCTTCCGCTATGACCTTTACGGTCTCCTTCCTGTCGCTGTCCGAAAGGATATAAACCGCATCCGCGGCATATCTTACGCCGAGGAGCTTTGCCACAACCTTGCGGAGATTGGCAATATCCGTGTTTTCACCCTGCAGGATATACTCAATCTCATAGGCTATGGCCTCGTGGCCTTCATGGGAGATATAGTCAGAGCATTTCTCCATCAGGTATTCATCGAACATCAGCTCATTGATGAAGGAATCCGGATCTTTCTCCGGCTTTCTTACTCCGGAGCCGGACTGCAGGGACCTGTGAGATGCCAGAGACGCCACATCGATCCTCCTTCGGGAAACGGAAGCCGTATCCGTCAGGTAGTTCAGCATACCCGGCTTCTCATCAAACACATCCGCCGCCGGATTTTCGGGGATCTTATAGTCTATCCCGTCCAGCTTCTCCTTCAGCTCTTCTTCCAGCTCTTCCACATCCTCTTCCTCATACCCGCTTGCCTGATAAGCCGAATAATCCGCCGAGGCCTTCGAGACGAGGGTCTGCAGTGCCGATATTCCCCTTATATCCTTGATAGCCATGATGGCCTGCCGTTTGAATACCCTTTCCACCTGGTCCGTGGCATAGGAAACGTCCGTGATCGAAAGACTGTCCAGCTTCATCCCTGCAAAATCCGCTGCTCCAAACAGCCACCCCTTTCCCGGGGAGCAGTTGTAATCGATGTAGGAGCGCAGATGCTCTTCGGTATTGATCAGGGATGGCGCGGAGGCGCCATAGGAGCTGTCGATAAAGTACAGATCATATTTTTTCAGCAGCTCCCTGTTGTATTCGGCGAATACGGAATCCAGACCCATATCCATGATCAGCTCGGTTTTCATCCCTGCTGCCGAATGAATAGCGCCCTCCACTACCGTGAAGATCAGAGACAGGATCAGCACCAGGATCAGGCTTAGGAACACTGTGATCACGCCTCTTCCTGCCTCTGTTTTTTCCGTTCCCCTAATTGATACCATTCTGGAGAGCATCACTCTTCTGCGAGATCGTTTCAAACGCATTGGTCACGATGGTTGTGATCTGGTTCTTAAAAATGAAGACCAGCCCCACCAGGACAACGAACATTTGTGGTAGGGTCAAGAAAAGTAAGTTAAATCAATACTTTCAACAGTATCCACATTGTATTTACAGTCTCCAAAATAGGGGCTCTGCGTCATTTTGAC
>CACZNS010000021.1 GCA_902782575.1 uncultured Lachnospiraceae bacterium | reverse complement strand
TGCCAAGAGGCCGCAAATCAAGACCGACGGTTAACTTAGCACCGTTGAACCGGAAATCAGGTATAGCTGTCGCAAAATAACACGACTGATGCACAGGATTCCTGCCTGAGAGTTTGTATCTTAAAACGCGGGCGCAGCGGGCTCCCCTGAGGCTGTCAGATAAGTGTACTCAGCTGAGCAGGCAAGTATTTGGCCGAGTGATTCTTTAACAGCTATACAAGGGAGGCAATGGTTAACATAACGCCAATGAACCGGAAATCGAGGGATGTAATAGTTAACATAATGCAAGATCGACCGGAAATAGGGATGGGTGGTTGACATAATGCAAACCAGACCAGAAACGGGGACGGATAGTTGACATAATGTCCGACAGGCGGAAATCGGAGGTTCAGTTAACATAACACCAAGACAATCCCGCGGAACGGAGCAGAGAGCCGCAACAAACAGCGGGAGCCTGAGGCGGAAAGTATGGTAATGATAAAGTTTATATTGAAAATGTAAAAAAATGCTTCTATAATGGCAATAATCATGATAGCGGGGTCAGAAAGGCCTTTGCCCCGGCATCATAAACATGCCGTGCTTCAGGCGCGGCTGTAAGGATCACTGCTAAGCCGGGCTGACCGGTGGGCAGACGAAAAAAGGAGGAGAATGATGAAAAAAAACGGATTATTCAAGAAGGTACTGTCCGCAGCCGTTGTTTCATGCATGGTCATGAGTCTTACGGCCTGCGGAGGCGCAGCGGGCGGAGCTCAGGAGAGCGGAAGCGGTGCTGCGGAAAGCTCTGAGGCGGGAGCGGCCGCTTCGGGCGCGGCCATCAAGATCGGCGCTTCAGGCCCTCTTACGGGACCGGCTGCGGTATACGGAAATGCGGTTAAGGCTGCCGCGGAGCTTGCGGTAGAGGAGGTCAACGCAAAGGGCGGGCTTCAGTTCGAGCTTGATTTCGAAGACGATACACACGATGCGGAGAAGGCGGTTACCGCTTACGGAGTGCTCAAGGACTGGGGCATGCAGGTTTCTCTCGCAACGGTCACATCGGCTCCCGGAGCTGCGGTTTCTCCCATGTATAAGGACGATCACATCTTTGCGATCTCACCCTCGGGCTCATCCCTTGCCGTGATCTATCAGGATCCCGACAATGCCGCGAACCCTTACGGAAACGTATTCCAGATGTGCTTTACCGATCCCAACCAGGGAGTCGCCAGCGCGGACTACCTTGCGGCGCACACCGACCTGGGCAGCAAGATCGCGGTGATCTACAAGAATGATGACAATTATTCCAGCGGTATTTTTGCTAAATTCAAGAGCGAAGCGGAATCCAAGGGACTTTCCATTGTATATGAAGGAACCTTCGACGATTCAAACGCTTCCGATTTTACCGTTCAGTTAAAGAAGGCACAGGATGCCGGCGCGGACCTGCTCTTCCTGCCCATTTACTACGATCCCGCATCTCTGATCCTGACACAGGCAAACCAGATGGGTTATGCTCCCACCTTCTTCGGAGTTGACGGAATGGACGGGATCCTGACTCTTGAAGGCTTCGATACATCTCTGGCAGAGGGTGTGTATCTGCTTACCCCCTTCTCGGCAGACGCTACCGACGATCTTACGAAGAACTTTACCGCAAATTATAAAGCACGCATGAACGACGAGGTTCCCAATCAGTTCGCGGCGGACGCCTATGACTGCGTATATGCCATTGCTCAGGCCTGCGAGGCTGCCGGCGTTACGGCTGACATGAGCGCTTCCGATATCTGCGACGCACTCACCTCCCAGTTCACTTCCATGACCTTCAACGGGCTTACCGGCCAGAACGTGACCTGGTCGGAGAGCGGAGAGGTATCAAAGTCTCCCAAGGCTGTTAAGATCGAGAACGGTGTATATATCGGTGTGGAAGACTGAAGCCTGAAAGGCGGCTTTCAGATTCTCCCGGGTATCCGTGCCGGGCGCAAAGACGCCGCAGCAGGGATACCCGCATGACAGTATGATCCGACGGTTTTCGTGCAAGGCTGCCAATGGGGCTAATCCTGGCAGTCTTGCATGACTTTTGGGGAGGATATCTATGGATTTTTTATCATATCTGATAAACGGACTGGGTCTGGGCAGCGTTTACGCCATCATCGCGCTGGGCTATACCATGGTCTACGGAATAGCCAAAATGCTGAATTTCGCCCACGGGGACGTGATCATGATAGGCGCCTATGTGGCGTTTTTCGCGCTGAACAGCTTCGGACTTCCGCTGCCCGTGGCCATAATCCTTTCGATCGCGGTCTGTACGGTACTGGGAGTTACCGTTGAGCGTCTGGCCTACAAGCCCTTAAGACAGGCTTCCAGCCTTTCCGTGCTGATAACGGCTATCGGTGTGAGCTACTTCCTTCAGAATGCGGCTCAGCTTCTATGGTCATCCTCCACAAAGGTCTTTCCCACCATAATCCCGAACGGCGGTATATCTCTGGGAGGGCTGAGCATTTCCTACCTTACGCTCATCACCATTGCCGTTTGTATTTTCGTAATGATCTGCCTTACGCTGTTTATCAACAGGACCAGAACGGGACGGGCCATGAGAGCCTGCTCGGAGGATAAGGGCGCTTCGACCCTGATGGGGATCAACGTAAACCGCATCATTTCCATCACCTTTGCCATAGGCTCCGGTCTGGCTGCCATTGCGGCGGTGCTGCTCTGCGCCACCTACCCGTCGGTGTACCCCACCCTGGGCGCCATGCCGGGAATCAAGGCGTTTACGGCAGCGGTGTTCGGGGGAATCGGTTCGATCCCGGGTGCCTTCCTTGGCGGCCTTCTTCTGGGAGTGATCGAGATCTTTGCGAAAGCCTACATTTCCACACAGCTTTCGGATGCCATCGTATTCGCGGTGCTTATCATCGTACTGCTGATCAAACCGGCCGGACTTCTCGGCAGGCGCATCAGAGAGAAGGTATGAACTTTCAATTGTCTATGGAACTCGGCGGCGCGGGCGGATCCTGTGCTGCTGCAGTGGTATACATATGGAGAAACAGAAGATGAAAAAAAACGGCATCGGAACTCTAGTCAGCAGAAAAAAACGGGGCCGCACGGTCTCCTTTCTGATCGTGATCACCTCTTATATCATCATGCAGGCCATGATGAGCACCGGAAATCTCTCGAGCCTCTTTTCGGGCCTTCTCGTCCCGCTTTGCTGCTACATTGTTGCGGCCATCGGCCTTAACCTGAATGTGGGCATCTCGGGAGAGCTGAATCTGGGGCAGGCCGGTTTTATGAGCGTGGGAGCCTTTACCGCGGTGTCGGTCTCGGGGTACCTTGCCTCCGCCGTGCCGAACCCCGTGATAAGACTGATTATTTCCATCATAGCGGGGGTCATCGCCGCTGCGCTTTTCGGGATCGTCATCGGCGTACCCGTCTTAAAGCTTGAGGGTGACTATCTGGCCATCGTGACGCTGGCCTTCGGGCAGATCATAAAGAGCATCGTGACGAATATGTACCTGGGCTTTGATGAAAACGGCTTCCAGTTCAGCTTCGTGGATAATAAAACAAAGCTGGCTCCGGGAGGGAAAATGCTCCTGAACGGCCCCATGGGCGCTACAGGGACCGAACGGATCTCGACCTTCACGATGGGTGCGGTACTGATCATCCTCTCGCTTTTCATCGTATATAATCTGATCTTTTCCAGGAGCGGCCGTGCGATCATGGCTGCCCGGGACAACCGGATCGCCGCGGAGTCGGTGGGGATCGAGATCTCAAAGGTCAAGATGCTTGCCTTTGTGATCTCCGCAAGCCTCGCCGGGGCGGCGGGAGCGCTTTACGGGCTCAACTACTCAACCCTTGTGCCCGCAAAATTTGATTTCAACACCTCGATCCTGATCCTCGTGTATGTGGTGCTCGGGGGCCTGGGCAACATGACCGGGACCATTATCTCCACGGTGATCCTCGTGCTGCTGCCGGAGCTCCTGCGCTCGATGCAGGATTACAGAATGCTGATCTACGCCGTTGTCCTGATAGCCATTATGCTGCTTACGAACAACGAGACTGTTATCACGAAGATGAAGATGATACAGAAGCGTTTTTCTTCCAAAACCCCGGGAGACCGGGCGGCCGGTTAAGGAATGCAGCATAACGGAACGCTTTGGCGTTTTGCTCCGCAAGACGGCAGGGCGGATGAAAAGGAGGAGCTATGCCTGAAAAAAGACTCATTCTGGATGTGAAGGATTTAGGAATAGATTTCGGCGGACTTACCGCGGTGAATGATTTTTCCATGCAGGTTTACGACAATGAGATCGTCGGCCTCATCGGACCAAACGGAGCCGGGAAGACCACCGTGTTTAACATGCTCACGAAGGTCTATCAGCCCACCCGCGGGATCATTCTGTTTGACGGGGAGGACACTGCGAAGAAAAACGTTGTGGACATGAATAAGGCCGGGATCGCCCGTACCTTCCAGAACATAAGGCTGTTTTCGCAGCTTTCGGTTCTGGACAACGTCAGGACCGGCTATCACAACCGCAGCGCCTATTCCTCCCTGACGGCGGTTTTACGGCTGCCTGCATATTATGCAAAGGAGCGGGAGATAGACGAAAATGCCAGGGAGCTCCTGAAGATCTTCGGCCTGGAGTCCGAGGCGGAGAACCTTGCGTCGAACCTGCCCTACGGTGCGCAGAGGCGGCTCGAGATCGCCCGCGCCCTTGCCACCGGACCGAAGCTTTTGTTGCTGGATGAACCCGCCGCGGGCATGAATCCCCAGGAGACGGAAGAGCTCATGGATATGATACGCCTTGTGCGGGAGCATTTTAAGATTGCGATCCTGCTCATCGAGCACGATATGAAGCTGGTCATGGGGATCTGCGAGCGTATCACGGTATTAAACTACGGGATGATGCTGGCCGAGGGAACCCCCGCAGAGATACAGGCGGATCCGGCGGTCATCAAGGCATATCTGGGAGAATGATATTATGCTTAAGATTACGGATTTAAAAGTAAGTTACGGAATGATAGAGGCCATCAAGGGCATCTCCTTTGAGGTCAACGACGGTGAGATCGTTACCCTGATCGGGGCCAACGGAGCCGGAAAGACCACGACGATGCATGCCATCTCCGGGCTGCTAAAGCCCGCCTCCGGCAGCATTACCCTGGACGGGACGGAGCTTACAAAGATCCCTCCCCACAGGATCGTGGCCATGGGGCTGGCGCAGGTCCCCGAGGGCAGAAGGGTTTTCGCCGAGCAGACCGTGCAGGAGAATCTTTCCCTGGGTGCTTATTCCCGAAAGGATAAGGAAAAGATCGCTGACGACCTGGACTATGTCTTTTCTCTTTTTCCGCGGCTTAAGGAAAGGAGCAGCCAGACTGCGGGCACGCTCTCCGGAGGAGAGCAGCA
This sequence comes from uncultured Lachnospiraceae bacterium, assembly GCA_902782575.1. Classification (GTDB taxonomy): domain Bacteria; phylum Bacillota; class Clostridia; order Lachnospirales; family Lachnospiraceae; genus NK4A144. The sequence goes on along the minus strand of CACZNS010000021.1, from coordinate 710 downwards.
GATGCTTGCCATGGGGAGGGCACTGATGGCAAAGCCGGATATCCTGCTTCTGGACGAGCCCTCCATGGGACTTTCCCCCCTTCTGGTATCGGAGATCTTTCATATCATCGAAGAGATCAATAAAAAAGGAACAACGGTACTTCTGGTGGAGCAGAATGCGAAAAGGGCTCTGGCCATCGCAAACAGGGCCTATGTGCTGGAGACCGGATACATCACCTTAAGCGGGACGGGAGAAGAACTCGCGAAGGATGAGAGGGTTCAGAAGGCGTATCTGGGCGGGTGATCCGCCGGGCCTTTTCCACTGCCATGAAACCATCCGCGCAACAGCGCTTCCTGCTCCTGTTTAACGGGCCCAAAAGAAATCGTTTTTGACCGGGCGGACAGCCGGCGGGACGCCGTGTCCGGCGAAGCCGTTTTTTTGCGGATAAGGAGACGTTACGAAATTAGCCGCACATCTTTTGTGCAGGATTTTTCTTCGAGACAGCAGGGCAGGCAGAGGGCGCATAGGAGGCTATATAACCGGATTCTGACCTGGGGGAAGGAGAAAACCAGCAGGCAGAGGGCGCATAGGAGGCTATGAAACCGGATCCTGATCTGAGGGAACGGAGAGAAAGACCAGCAGTCAGAGGGCGCATAGGAAGCTATATAACTGGATCCTGACCTGGGGGATTGGAGAAAAAGAAAGCAGGCATAGGAGGCTATGTAATCGG
>CACZNS010000020.1 GCA_902782575.1 uncultured Lachnospiraceae bacterium | reverse complement strand
TGAAGCTGTTCCATCAGAGCGTCGATCATGTCATAATCCTCGCTTCTGATAACAGAGGCAAAGATATCTTCTCTGATCCGGAAGACGGGACTGTGTCTGAAAATATTGCACACAACGGTACAGCCCTGCCGGATCAGCTCGTCTCCGGCACTTCGCCCGTACTCTTCATCTGTTTTTTTCAGATCATTGATGCCGAAAACGGATATGGCAAACGGCTCATTTCTCCGTTCTCTGATGGCCAGATTCAATGTATTCTCGAGCTCTTTATAGGCATGGGCGTTTTTTACGCCTGTCACAGGATCCAGCTTTGCCCTGTTGCGGGCCTCCGCCAGATTGTAGGCATATTCCTGATCGCGTTTGATCTGATCATCAATATCATTTATCCCGAAGATCAGCATCTCCCTGTCATTTTCCGTGATCTTCGTACCCTTTAAGCTGACATGCCGGATGTTTCCGCCGGTCAAGATCCTGAAGTTGAAGATGAAAAAGCCGTCTTTATCGATCGCGGAAAGGATTTTATCCTTTGTGCAGGAATTGATAAACATTTCCTGATCCTCCGGATAGATAATATCCTTGAATTCCGCTTTTGCTGTTCCGAAGAAATCCTCTCCCTCCCTGGAAACATCGAGCTCCTTAAAATCATTTGCAACATTAAAGGCAAAGAAATGATCCGTTTCGGGATATACGGAATAAAAAGCGATAAAATTACCGGCGAGGGCACTGATCCTGGAATAGATCAGTCTTTCCTCTTTGATACTTTCCATGACCTTCTGCTGCCGGATCTGCGCATCCACATTGTTCACTCCCACGATCATATGCCCTTTATCCTGCCCCAGGGCGGTAGCCTTCATGCTGGCATAAATATAATCTTCCCCGCACAGATACCGGTAGGTATAGGTGAAGGCTCCGTGTTCGGCAATGGACTTCAGCACGTTTTCGCGGGTAAATGCAGCGATAAAGCCGTCCTGATCATCCTTATGAAGAAATTTTCGTACATCCCGAAGACATGCGGCAAAGAAATCCTTTCCGTGATTCTCCAGCATGATTTCCCTGCTGCCTTCATTGGAGCGGTATATCACATATTCTTCACTTCGCAAGTCCACATAGAAAAGCATGATATAATCGGAGGAAAGAGCCTGTGCTATGGTACCGTAGGACAGCCTGCTCAGCTCATCCCGCATATCCCTGATCTCCAGCATGATCACGGCAACGGCCCGTACATCCGTTACGGGGTTTACAGCCACCCTGCGGAACATTATATGGATATTTTTTCCGTTTACGGTCTGCTCATCCTCAATGATCTGCTTTCCGGTTCTGGCGCAATCCAGCATGGATACGATAAAGCCGGCACCGTAGGCTTCTTCGCTGTAGACATCGATTGGGGTTCTGACATACGGATCGTCTATGTCGAATATCGTCTTCAGTGCATTCTGATAGGATTTGTTGCATCTGACAATGGACACATCTTTGTCGTAGATCTCAAAGATCGCCATCGGAAGCTTGTTGAAATAGTCCTTTATGCCTTCCTGATCGCCGGAGGAAAAGGATATGTCATAGAGGTTTACCCCGCCGATCTCGGCATAATACCCGGATTCCTCCGGATTTTCAAAACCGATCTGCTTTCCTTGATCATATCTTTCTAAAATGTCCTTCAACGGAATGGGCCTGCAGAAATAAAACCCCTGCAGCTTGGTGGCTCCGACCTCGCGGAGAAAGTCAACCTGCTCGAGAGTTTCCACGCCCTCTACAACTGTTTCCATTCCCAGATTCAGCGCCATATTGATGATCTCGCTGATGATGATGCGGCTTTTCTCCGTTCTGTCGAACTGGCGCATAAACTGCATATCAAGCTTCAGGGTGTTGAATTTGATATTTTGCAGGATCTCCGGAGAGGAATAGCCGCTTCCGTAATCATCCATCCAGACCTTAAATCCGAGACTGTTCAGGATCTCCACCTGCTTTGTGATATAATCCATGTCTGCGCCGACCGCGCTTTCCGTGATCTCGATGGTAAATTTCTCGCGGCCTATCCCCGCACTGTCCACCCGCTGACGGATCTCTTCCACAATATTGCACATTTCAAAGTCCGACCGGGAAATATTGAGGGAGTGCGGAACCACATGCAGGCCGCATTCCTTGAGTTTATTCATTTTTCTGATGACCTGATCCAGCACATAGAGATCCAGCTTATATAAAAGCTTGGCTTCTTCAAGCACCGGGATAAAGTCTGCAGGGGATAAAAAGCCCATTACCGGATCGATCCATCTGGCAAGCGCCTCTTCATCACAGACTCTGCCGTTCACGGAGCGGACGATGGGCTGATAATATACCGTGATCCAGTTTTCCCGGATGGCCTTATCCAGATTTTCAAGGATATAATGACGCATCCGGGATGCCTTCAGCATATCCTCGTTGAAGTATCTGAAATGAGACGAGACTTCAGCCCTCATCTCATCACAGGCCATTTTGGCTCTGTCGCAGGCAACACCGGCACTTACGCTTCCCATGCTGTGCTTGTAGATACCTACGCGCACGAAGAGGGTTTTTCCGCCGTTCAGTTCCTTTACATCCTCGAAAATCTTATTTAATCTCTCCTCCAGACGGTTTTCGTCGGTCACTACCGCAAAATGATCGCCTCCGAAACGGCAGCAGTTGATATTGGAAAAATGCGACACCAGAAGCTTTGACATTTCACGGATCAGCTTGTCCCCTTCGCTGAAGCCGTTCTTCAGGTTAAAGCTTTTCATATCATTGAAATCGAAGAAGAGAAGAACCGGTTCCTTGCCCTGCTGCACCAGCTGATTTCGAAGATTCTCGGCCAGCTTGAAGAAGTAGAGCATATTCGGCAGCCCTGTCATGACATCGTAATTTGTGCCCGCCTGCTGGGCGGAATAAAGCATGGCTGTCTGATAGGCCTGCTCGTAGAGATTCTGATTTTCGCCCCTGTAAGGTCCTTCATCGGTATACCAGATGATCGCCAGACGACTGCCGTCCTCTGTGTAGAGATGCTTCCCCTGGGCATGGATGATCCTGTATCCCTCCGACAGAAGCGTGCGGTATACAACATTAAAATCCCCGACGCCGCTCGCGAAGTTGATGGCGGCATCCCCAAGCCGTGCTACATCTTCCGGATGATCCCTGTCATAGATGTGGTTATTCAGCTGATCCAGGGCGGTCTCCCTGTCGACCTCAAAGAGATCGCAAAAACCATCGGTTACCGCAATGGCCGATACCCGGTTGTCCACAAGCTGATAGATGGCATACGGAATACAGCTTTTTTCCAAGACGCTGTGGATTTCTTCATCAAAACTGTACTGCTTCAAACTCCGCCTCCCTAATCATAAACCTATCCAAATTAGATTATATCGTTTTGTCAGGATAAAGGCAAACGATTAATTACTTTAGTATCTGTCAAGCAATCGTTGGCAAATCATCCAGCAATTCAATTTTCTTGTTGAAAAGGAGGCCTTCCCTCCGCTTCGCTACGGGA
>CACZNS010000019.1 GCA_902782575.1 uncultured Lachnospiraceae bacterium | reverse complement strand
TCCGATGCAGAAATCCATCAGGTTTTTCATGATGATGTTTCCCGCGTTCTTTGCCCTGGTAAAGCCGGTCTCCACCATGGCGAAGCCTGCCTGCATCCAGAAAACCAGGGCAGCGCCGATCAGAAACCAGACTGCAAAGATCTCGGTCCTTACTGTTGTCAATAATTCTTCCATACATACACCTCCTTTAGTTGTGAGCCGCGTATGCGACCATCCCCCGTACGGTCTTTACGAAAAAGGGGCCGGTTAAGAAAACCGACCCCATTGTCTCCGCGTACGCCGGAAGCAAAACCGCCTCCGGCGTACCTGCCGTATGTTGTTGCAAAGCAAAAACGGCGCTGAATCTCTTCAGCACCGTTGCTTTGACAATAACAGGATAAGCTTTTTTGATCCGCCGGTCAAGCATAAGATTGCATAAATCCGATATGATTTTTCATACTTTAATAGGTATAATCAACAAAATATCTTTTATCTCATCATCAGATCCCGGTCCGCGGCCTCCGCCGCTTCCCTTCCCTCCGCGATGGCCCATACCACAAGGGACTGCCCGCGGTGCATATCTCCCGCCGTATAGACATTTTCCACCGAGGCGGCGTATCCTCCGGGCTCCGTTTTCACATTTGTCCGCCCGTCCGTTTCCACCCCGAAGGCGTCCGTCACGTATTTCTCGCTCCCGAGGAACCCGGCTGCGATCAGCACCAGCCCGGCAGAGACCGTCCTCTCCGAGCCTTCCACAGGCTTCATGACCATCCTCCCGCTCTTTTCATCCCTCACGGGTTCGAGGCCGATGAGGACCGCTCCCGTAACCCGGCCCCCTTCATCCTTCAGGAATTCCTTCACCGTCGTCCGGTAGATCCTGGGGTCTTTCCCGAAGCTTCGGATCGCCTCCTCCTGACCGTAGTCTGTCTTAAGGACCCTGGGCCACTCCGGCCAGGGATTTTCAGCCGTTCTCCCTTCGGGCGGCTTCGGCATCATCTCCAGCTGCGTCACACTCTTTGCCTTTAGCCGGATGCAGCTTCCCACACAGTCATTGCCCGTATCGCCCCCTCCGATCACGATCACGTCCTTATTCTCCGCAAGCTCATACGGGATGCTTTTATGATCCGAATCCAGCAGCTGCTTTGTGACCCGGGAAAGAAAATCCACCGCAAAAAGGATCCCCTTTGCGTCCCTTCCCGGAACGTCGATATCCCTCGGGCGGGATGCCCCGCAGCAGAGGATCACGGAATCATATTCCTTCATAAGCTGCCCGGCAGGGATTTTTCTTCCCACATCCGCCTTTGTCACAAAGGTCACTCCCGCCGCCTCCATAAGGGCGATCCTCCTGTCGATCAGGTATTTCTCCAGCTTCATGTTCGGGATCCCGTAGCGGAGGAGTCCCCCGATCCTGTCGCTCCGTTCATAGACCGTTACCTCATGGCCGCGCCGGTTTAAGTACAGGGCGGCGGAAAGACCCGCAGGCCCGCTGCCGACAACGGCCACACGCTTGCCCGTCCTTACGGCCGGAGCCCTGCTCTCCACAAGCCCATGCTCAAAGGCATATTCGATCACGGCCCTTTCATTCTCCTTTGTTGCCACCGGCTCATCATGCAGGCCGCAGGTGCATGCCGCTTCACAGAGGGCAGGGCACACGCGGCTGGTAAATTCCGGAAGGCTGTGAGTGACGGAAAGCCTCCGGTAGGCCTCCTCCATCCTTCCCCGGTACACAAGGTCGTTGATCTCCGGCACCAGATTGTGCAGCGGACATCCGGAGGCCATCCCGTTAAGCAGCACTCCCGCCTGGCAGAAGGGGATGCCGCAGTCCATGCACCGGGCGGCCTGCTCCTGTCTGGCTGCCTGCGGAAGCATCCCGTGAAATTCATGAAAATCAGCGATACGCTCCTCTTCCGGCCTGACCGGCCCGTCCGCCCTTTTATATTCCAAAAACCCCGTTGCTTTTCCCATACTTCCCGTTCTCCGCCTTTCAACCTACAAATCTCTTAAACGCTTCTATCTTTGCCGTTTCCGGATCCGCTCCCTGCTCCTCGCTTTTTGCGATGAGACGCAGGATCTCCTGGTATCCTGCCGGGATGATCTTCTTAAACCGCGACGCCGCCTCGTCAAACCCGGCCAGTATCTGCTTTCCCTTTTCGGAGCCTGTATAATATACATGCTTTTCGATCAGCGCCTTCAGCTCCCGCAGATCGGTCTCGTTTTCCACGGACTCCATATTCACAAGCTCCTTATTCAGGTTCCTGTATAATCTGTTGTCCTCATCCAGCACGAAGGCCACGCCTCCGCTCATTCCCGCCGCGAAATTTTTGCCCGTGCTCCCGAGGATCACAACCGTGCCCCCGGTCATGTATTCCAGCCCGTGCTCGCCCACTCCCTCCACCACGGCTGTGGCTCCGGAGTTTCGGATGCAGAAGCGCTCCCCGGCTATCCCGCAGATAAACGCCTGCCCGGAGGTGGCCCCGTAGAGTGCCACATTTCCCACAGTCACATTCTGCCCTGGGTCGTATTTCGCATCCTCCGGCACCCGCACCGCAAGGGTCCCGCCGGATAAGCCCTTTCCGAAATAATCATTGCTGTCTCCCGTAAGGATCAGGCTTAAGCCCTTCGGGATAAATGCCCCGAAGCTCTGCCCTCCTGCACCCCTGCAATTTACGGTGACGGTATCCTCCTTCAGGCCCTCCGGATATCGCCTTGTGATCTCTGCTCCGAGGAGGGTTCCGAAGGTCCGGTCCGTATTGCGCACCTCCACCGTAAGCTCCGCCTTTTCTCCCGTATCCAGGGCCTTTTTTACCGCCCTTGAGGAAAGCAGGACTCTCTCGTCAAGGGTCTCCTTCAGCCTGAAATCATAGCGGCATTCCGGACGGAAGGTGGCGCTCATCCTCTCCTCTTCAGGCCTCTCCATAAGGATCCTGCCCAGATCGATCTTTTTCTCCGCCTCCGTAAGCCCGCTCCTTTTTTTCAGCAGATCCGTGCGTCCCACCAGCTCCTTTACGGAGCGCACGCCGAGTGCGGCCATGATCTCCCTTAATTCCCTGGCGATAAAACGCATGAAGTTTTCCACATATTCCGGCTTCCCCGAAAAGCGCTTCCGAAGCTCCGGATTCTGGGTCGCCACCCCCATGGGGCAGGTATCCTGCTGGCAGACCCGCATCATCACACAGCCCATGGTGATCAGCGGAGCCGTGGCAAAGCCAAACTCCTCCGCCCCCAGCATGGCGGCGATGGCCACATCCCTGCCGCTCATGAGCTTCCCGTCCGTTTCGATCACCACCCGGCTCCTCAGGCCGTTTGCCAGCAGGGTCTGATGGGTTTCGGCAACCCCCAGCTCCCAGGGCAGGCCCGCGTTGTGGATAGATGAAAGGGGAGCCGCGCCGGTCCCTCCGTCGTAGCCGGAGACCAGCACCACCTCCGCTCCGGCCTTGGCCACCCCCGCGGCCACGGTTCCGACTCCCGCCTCCGAAACGAGCTTCACGGAGATCCGCGCATCCTTATTGGCGTTCTTCAGATCATAGATCAGCTGTGCCAGATCCTCGATGGAATAGATATCATGATGAGGAGGCGGCGAGATCAGGCTCACGCCCGGCGTGGAATGTCTGGTTTTCGCGATCCAGGGGTAGACCTTCTTCCCCGGCAGATGTCCTCCTTCTCCGGGCTTCGCCCCCTGTGCCATTTTGATCTGGATCTCCTTTGCGCTCAGGAGATAGCGCTCCGTCACTCCGAACCTGCCGCTGGCCACCTGCTTGATGGCGGAATTCCTGTCCTCCTTCGAGCCTGCGGAAAGGATCCGCTCCTCGCTTTCCCCTCCCTCTCCGCTGTTGGACTTTCCGTGCAGCCGGTTCATGGCGATGGCCAGGGTCTGATGGGCTTCCTCGGAGATGGAGCCATAGGACATGGCCCCTGTCTTGAATCTCGTTACGATCTGATCCTCGCTCTCCACCTCCTCAAGGGGGATCCCCTGTGCCGGGGGATCAAACTCCAGCAGGCTTCTGAGATATCCCGTCTGCTCCGCATCCACCATGGCGGTATATTCCTTAAACTTCCCGTAATCCCCCGTCCTTGCGGCAAGCTGGAGCATATGAACGGTGCGGGGATTGTAGCGGTGCTTCTCTCCCAGGCTTCTCTGCTTATGCCTGCCTGCAGCCGTAAGCTCCAGCTCCACCGGAAGCCCCAGAGGGTCAAAGGCCAGACTGTGCTGCCCGTCCGCGGCTCTGCCGATGTCCGCCAGACTGATCCCTCCCACGCGGCTTACGGTTCCGGTGAAATAATCCTCGATCACATCCTCCGCGATCCCCAGCGCCTCAAAGATCTTGCTGCCCTGATAGGACTGGATCGTGGAGATCCCCATTTTGGAGGCGATCTTTACGATGCCGAAGAGGATCGCCCTGTCATAGTCCTCCACCGCGGCGTAATAGTCTTTATCGATCAGCTCCCGCTCGATCAGATCCGCGATGGTGGCATGCGCCAGATAGGGATTCACCGCCAGAGCCCCGTACCCCAGAAGCGTGGCGAAATGATGCACCTCTCTGGGCTCGCCGGACTCAAGGATCAGGGACATGGCCGTACATTTCCTGGTATCCACCAGATGCTTGTGCACGGCGGCCACGGCAAGCAGGGAGGGGATCGCCACATGATTCTCATCCACTCCCCTGTCCGAGAGGATCAGAATGTTCGCACCCCTTTTGTAAGCCTTGTCCACCTCCACAAAGAGATGATCCAGCACCCGCTTCATCGGTGTATTCTTATAGAAAAGAGTGGATACCCTTGCCACCTCAAAGCCCTCCCTCTGCATATGGAGGATCTTAAGGAGATCCAGATCCGAAAGGATCGGATTTTCGATCTTAAGCATCCTGCAGTTTTCCGGGCTCTCCGCCAGCAGGTTTCCGTTTTTCCCGGCATAGACCGTTCTGGAGGTGACGATCTCCTCCCTCTGGGCATCGATGGGGGGATTGGTCACCTGGGCAAAAAGCTGCTTGAAATAGTAGAACAGGGGCTGGTATTCCCCGGAAAGGGCGGCAATGGGCGTATCCACTCCCATGGAGCCGATCTGCTCCGAGCCGTTTAGGGCCATGCTCCTGATGCCGTCATGGGTATTCTCCCAGGTATAGCCGAAGGCCTTCTGCTGCTTCTTGAGCTCCACTCCCTTCAGGGAGGGCACCTTCCGGTTGGGGATCTTCAGCTCCGAGAGCTTCAGAAGCCTGCTGTCGAGCCACTCTCCGTAGGGCTTTGCCTTTGCGTATCTCTCCTTCAGCTCCTCATCATAAATGATCCTTCCCTGTCCCGTATCCACCAGCAGAAGCTTTCCGGGATGGATCCTTTCCTTTTTAATGACAGAGCTCTCCCGGATCGGAAGGACCCCTGTCTCCGAGGACAGGATGAGCCTTCCGTCCTCCGTCACCACGTAGCGCGAGGGACGCAGGCCGTTCCGGTCGAGGATCGCCCCCATCACATCTCCGTCCGAAAAAAGGATGGAGGCGGGCCCGTCCCAGGGCTCCATCATCGTGGCGTAATACTGATAGAAATCCCTCTCCTCCTGGGACAGGGTTTCATTATGCGCCCAGGGCTCCGGGATCAGGATCATCGCCGCGAGAGGCAGCTCCATCCCGCTCATCATCAGGAATTCCAGGGTATTGTCCAGCATGGCGGAATCCGAGCCGCTCTGGGAGATCACCGGCAGGACCTTCGTCATATCCTCGTCGGTAAAGATCTCCGTATCCATGGTCTCCTCTCTCGCAAGCATCTTGTCGGCATTTCCGCGGATGGTATTGATCTCTCCGTTGTGTACGATGAGACGGTTCGGATGGGCGCGGTTCCAGCTGGGCGCCGTGTTTGTGGAAAACCGGGAATGCACCATCGCGATGGCGGACTCATAATCCGGATCCTCCAGATCCGCATAAAAGGACCGGAGCTGCCCCACAAGGAACATCCCCTTATAGACGATGGTCCTGCAGGATAAGGAGGGGATATAGGTATCCGCGCTGCTCTGCTCGAATTCCCTGCGGACGATGTAGAGCTTCCGGTCGAAATCCATATCCTCCGAAAGCTCCGCGGGTCTTTCGATAAAGACCTGCCGGATCCTCGGCATGCACTCCCTCGCCCGGCTTCCCAGGACCTCCGGCCTGCACTGCACCTCTCTCCAGCCCAGGATCGTAAGTCCCGCTTTCCCGGCGATGATCTCAAACATCGACCTTGCCATCCGGAAGGCCGGATCCTCTGCCGGGAAGAAAAACATCCCGACTCCGTACTGCCTCTCTCCCGGAAGGGTGATGCCCTGCTCCGAAAGCTTTTTCACGAAGAAGCGGTGGGGGATCTGGGTCAGGATGCCGACCCCGGCTCCGGTCTTTCCCTCCGCGTCCTTTCCGGCACGGTGCTCCAGATTTTCCACGATGGATAAGGCGTCGCAAACCAGCTCATGGCTCTTTCTTCCTTTGATGTCTATGATCGCCCCGATCCCGCAGTTGTCATGCTCGAAGGAAGGGTCGTAAAGACCCTCCCTCCGGATTTTCTCAAAACGCTCTGTCATGATGAACTCCCTTTAATAGACACTGAATAAGATCTTTCCGTAGCTCGGGAAGGGCCAGCACTTTTCGGAGGTAAGAGTCTCCGCTTCGTCCACAAAGCTCCTGAGCTTCTCCATCTTCGGCAGCACATCGTCCCGGACCGCCTCGGAGGTTTTGATGATGCTTTCATACTGCTTTAATCCCGAAAGCGCCTCCTCCAGCTCCTCTGTCTTTTCGAGAATGCTGTCCATAAGCTCCGAGAGCCGCTCCAGGGTTTTGATCTCATACATGCTCTTTACTTTTCCGCCCACGGACTGCTTCAGGGACGCGGTCTTTGCCAGGCTGTACAGATATCCCTCGATGGCCGGCAGATAATTCTTCCGCACCATATCCGTCATCGTATGGCCTTCGATGCTCACGCTCTTGCAGTAATTCTCCAGCATGATCTCGCATCTGGAATGAAGCTCCGTTTCCGTAAACACCTTATGGGCCGTAAGCATTTCCACATTCTTCGGATCCAGCAGATGAGGCATCGCATCCGCCGTTGTCCTGTAATTCGAAAGCCCTCTGACCTCCGTTGCCTCCCGGACCCACTCCTCTCCGTAGCCGTTTCCGTTAAAGAGGATTCGTTCATGCTTGTTGATCGTCTCCTTGATCAGGCTGTGCAGTGCCGCCTCAAAGTCCTTCTCTCCCTCAAGCCTGTCCGCGTACTGCCTGAGGCTCTCCGCCACCGCGGCGTTCAGCATCATATTGCAGCAGGCGATGCTGTTTGAGGAGCCGAGGGACCGGAACTCGAATTTGTTACCCGTAAAGGCGAATGGAGAGGTACGGTTCCGGTCCGTCGTGTCCCTCGAAAACCGCGGAAGTGCATGAACACCGAGCTTCAGGATGACCTTTTCGGTTCCCTCATAGGGCGTATCGTTTTGGATCGCCTTCAGGATCGCCGTCAGCTCATCCCCGAGGAAAACGGAGATGATGGCAGGAGGAGCCTCGTTTGCTCCCAGCCTGTGGTCGTTTCC
>CACZNS010000018.1 GCA_902782575.1 uncultured Lachnospiraceae bacterium | reverse complement strand
GCATCCCGATCGTCCAGGTCATCGCAAAGGACGGCAAAGAGATCGAAAATATGACCGAGGCCTATACGGAAGCATCCGGCACGATGATCAACTCCGGCGACTGGAACGGAAGGGAGAGCGCCGAGCTGAAGGTCGAGGCTCCGCATATCGTGGAGAAGATGGGCATCGGACGGGCAAAGAAAAACTTCAAGCTCCGCGACTGGGTCTTTTCCAGGCAGCGCTACTGGGGCGAGCCGATCCCCATCGTGCACTGCCCGGACTGCGGCGCCGTGGCGGTGCCGGAGGAGGAGCTTCCGCTGACGCTGCCGGAGGTGGAGAGCTACGAGCCCACCGATACGGGGGAATCGCCCCTTGCCTCCATCGAGGACTGGGTGAACTGCAAATGCCCGAAGTGCGGAAAGGACGCAAAGCGCGAGACCAATACCATGCCCCAGTGGGCAGGCTCCTCCTGGTATTTCCTGCGGTATGTGGACAGCAAAAACGACAGCGAGCTGGTCAATAAGGAGAAAGCCGATAAGTACCTGCCGGTGGATATGTACATCGGAGGCGTGGAGCACGCGGTGCTGCATCTCCTGTATTCCAGATTCTATACGAAATTCCTGTACGATATCGGCGTGGTCGGCTTCGACGAGCCGTTCACGAAGCTCTTTAACCAGGGCATGGTGACCGGCAAGAACGGCGTGAAGATGAGCAAGTCGATGGGCAACGTGATCTCCCCGGACGATCTGGTCCGCGACTACGGCTGTGATTCCTTAAGGCTCTATGAGCTCTTTGTGGGGCCTCCGGAGCTGGATTCCGAATGGGACGACCGCGGGATCGACGGCGTGTACCGCTTCCTTGCGAAGTTCTGGAATATGGCACAGGACAACATGGATAAATTCATCGAGCCCACGGAGGAGCTGGTGCGCCTTCGCCATCAGCTGATCCACACGATCACCACGAGGCTGAACGCCTTCTCTCTGAATACGGTGGTTTCCGGCTTTATGGAGTTCAACAATAAGCTGGGCGAGCTGTCCAGGAACGGCGGCGTGGACAAGGAGACGATCGAAACCTATGTGACGCTGCTGGCACCCTTCGCGCCGCATATCGCGGAGGAGCTCTGGAGCGACCTCGGGCATACGGACTCCGTATTCGCTCAGAAATGGCCGGTGGCGGATGCGGCGGCCATGGCGGAGGATACGAAGGAGATCGCGGTGCAGGTAAACGGAAAGCTGCGCGCGACGATCCGCATCTCCGTGAAGGCATCGAAGGACGAGGCGATCGCGGCCGGCAAAGAGGCGGTGAAGGATAAGCTTACCGGCAATATCGTAAAGGAAATCTACGTACCCGGAAAGATCGTGAATATCGTAGTGAAATAAAACTGGCCCTCCGGGCATGGAAGGTATTTATGTTCAGGCGGCAGACGGCCGCGGAAAGGAGATCGGGAATGGAACTGATCGAAGGGATCAAGAGCAGGAGAAGCATAAGGAAATTTACGGACGAGAAGGTAACGGAGGAGGAGATCCGAAGGATCGTGGATACCGCGCGGTTTGCGCCGACCTGGAAGAATTCCCAGACGGCCCGCTACATCGCGGTCATCGATCCGGCCCTGAAGGAAAAGGTGGCAGACGAGGGAACCTCCTTCGAGCAGAACCGGAACATCATCAAGGCGGCACCTGTCCTGATCGTGCAGACGACCGTGGACAAGCGCTCCGGCTATGAGAGAGACGGATCCTTCAGCACCTCCAAGGGCACGCACTGGCAGTCCTACGACGCGGGGCTCTGCGGGGAAGCACTGGTCCTTGCGGCACATGAGGCGGGCCTGGGCTCCGTGATCATGGGGATCTATGATGAGGCAAAGGTGATCGAGGTGCTGGGCATCCCGGAGGGACAGTCCGTATCCGCCCTGATCGCCATCGGCCATCCGGCAGAGGAGGCGCAGGCGCCGAAACGTAAGGAAGTGGAAGATATCCTCAGCGTTCGCTGAGGAGCTACTCTTAAATAACTGCTTAATCTTCCGGAAATACTTCGCGATTTGCAGGGCAGATCTTCCGGATCATCTGGCTTCGCGAAGTTTTTTCGCTGGGATTTTAGTATTCATTCTGCTGTAATCTGCTGTGTATCATGCGGGCTCTTCCTTCCGACGATGGAGGAGTCCGTCTGTTTTATCTTTTGAGCGCTGTCCCTTACTGTAACGGAGAAAGTCTGAAAGAGAACGTTCAATTTCTTATGGAGTTCCGTGTCGAGCATAAATGCTGCGGCACGGTGGGGGTATAGAAATGAGAAACAGGATCTTAAGGATCATCTGCATACTGGTGGCTGTCGGCAGCTTCGGCTATGTGGGCTGGTATTATTTCCAGATGAACCGTACAAACGACAGCACCCAGGCGCTTGCGTCCCATATCGAAAGCCCGGTCGCGTCCCATGAGGTGGTGGCGGTGGAGGAGATAACGGAGAGCGAAGAGGCGGCGGAGGAGGAAGCCTGGCCTTACGAGATCCCGGACTG
>CACZNS010000017.1 GCA_902782575.1 uncultured Lachnospiraceae bacterium | reverse complement strand
GAACCGGTGGCAGCGGCAGAGCCCGCGCCGGCAGCGATGCCTGAGCCGGAACCCGTAGTGATACCCGAATCGGAACCTGTGGTAATGCCTGAGCCGGAACCTGTAGTGATACCTGAACCTGAACCGGTAGTAATCCCGGAGCCGATCCCGGAACCGGTGGCAGCGGCAGCAGAGCCCGCGGCGGCAGCGATGCCTGTGCCGGAACCTGTGGTGATCCCTGAACCGGAGCCTGTGGTAATGCCGGAAGCGGTGGTAATGCCGGAGCCAATCCCGGAACCGGTGGCAGCGGCAGAGCCCGCGCCGGCAGCGATACCCGAACCGGAGCCTGTGGTAATGCCGGAAGCGGTGGTAATGCCGGAGCCGATCCCGGAGCCGGTGGCAGCGGCAGAGCCCGCGCCGGCAGCGATGTCTGAGCCGGAACCTGTAGTGATACCGGAACCGGAGCCTGAGCCGGAGATGGAATCTGAACCGTTACAGATTCTTGAGCCGGAGCCTGAACCTGAACCCGAGCCGGAGCCTGAACCTGAACCCGAACCTGAACCGACTATGGACAGGATCACGGTGATAGAAAAGTTCTTTGAAGAGAGAATAGCATCTGTAAACAGCGGTTTGGCTGACTTGAACAGCAGCATTTCGGAGGAGAGAGATATGAGCGAATTGGATTTGGAGATCGGAACGGAAGAGGAAGCGATTTCCACGGGATTTGATGACGAGCCTGCTTCAGATGAGTCGGCTGTGATTACGGCAGGTATGTCGATCGACGGAAATATCTCTTCCGCCGGATCGCTTGAAGTACTCGGATCCGTAAAAGGAGATATCAGGATCAAGGGGAAACTCACGATCTCCGGTACGATCACCGGCAATTCCAGAGCGTCCGAGGTTTTTGCGGACTCCGCAAAGATCACAGGTCAGGTTAACAGCACCGGATCCGTGAAGGTCGGACAGGCCTCGGTGATCCTCGGCAACATTACGGCCACGTCCGCGGTCATCGCAGGCGCGGTGAAGGGCGATATCGATGTCCACGGGCCGGTCATTCTGGATACTTCGGCCATCGTCATGGGCGATATCAAGTCCAAAACGGTACAGATCAACAATGGTGCGGTAATAGAGGGACATTGCTCACAGTGCTATGCCGATGTGAGTCCGACGTCGTTCTTCCAGGAGATAAAGGAATAATCTGAATGAAACGAATCCTACTGAAGCTTTCCGGAGAAGCTCTTGCCGGGAACAATAAGACCGGCTTTGACGAAGACTTTATCCGCGGTGTGGCCGAGCAGGTCAAAACCATCACGGATGACGGGGTACAGGTCGGTGTTGTGATCGGCGGAGGAAATTTCTGGAGAGGCAGGACATCGGAAAACATTGACCGGACCAAGGCGGACCAGATCGGTATGCTTGCGACGGTGATGAACTGCATCTATGTCTCCGAGATCTTCCGCTCCGCGGGAATGAAGACAAATGTGCTGACACCCTTTGAATGCGGTTCCTTCACAAAGCTGTTTTCAAAGGACCGCGCGAACAAGTACTTTGAAAAGGGCATGGTGGTCTTCTTTGCGGGAGGCACGGGTCATCCGTATTTTTCAACGGATACGGGCGTGGTCCTGCGGGCAGTGGAGGTGGATGCGGATCTCATCCTGCTGGCCAAGGCCGTGGACGGCGTATACGACAGCGATCCCAAGACAAATCCCGAGGCAAAGAGATTTGATGAGCTAAGCATTCAGGAAGTGATCGACAGGAAGCTTATGGTCGTGGACCTGACGGCATCCATCATGGCGATGGAAAACCGGATCCCCATGCTTGTTTTCGGTCTGGATGCAAAGGACAGCATCATCAAAGCGGTAAACGGAACCTCGGACGGAACGAAAATAACCGTATAAAAGATGCGGCTGTCATGCCGCAGTATATGGAAAGGAGAAAAAATGGACGAGCGGATCACTCCTTATGAAACAAAAATGCAGAAATCCCTTGATAATCTGGAGAGCGAGTATGCCGGAATCCGTGCGGGAAGAGCAAATCCGCATATTCTGGATAAGATCAAGGTGGATTATTACGGAACCCCCACACCGATCCAGCAGGTAGGCAATGTGGCGGTGCCGGAGGCAAGGATCATTACGATCACTCCCTGGGAAAAGACGATGCTGAAGGAGATCGAAAAAGCGATCCAGACCTCCGATATCGGGATCAATCCCGGCAATGACGGTTCTTCGATCCGGCTGGTCTTTCCGGAGCTTACGGAGGAGCGCAGAAAAGAGCTGGTCAAGGATGTGAAGAAGAAGGCAGAGGAATGCAAGGTTGCGGTCCGCAATATCCGCCGGGACGGAAACGATGCCTTTAAGAAGCTGGCGAAATCCGAGATCTCCGAGGATGAGATCAAGGATCTGCAGGATGAGCTGCAGAAGGTAACGGATAAGTACATCAAGAAGGTGGACGAATCCGCTGCAGCCAAGGAAAAAGAAATCATTACGATATGAATAAGATACCGGAGCATGTGGCGATCATTCTGGACGGAAACGGCAGATGGGCCAGATCCAAAGGAATGCCGCGAAACTATGGACACACGATGGGCGCGAAGAACGTGGAAACGATCTGCCGCGCCTGTCATAATATGGGGATCAGATACCTGACGGTTTACGCCTTTTCCACGGAGAACTGGACACGTCCGGACGATGAGGTCAAGGCGATCATGAAGCTTCTGCGGCACTATCTTAAGACCTGCTTCACTCTTGCCAGGGATAACGATATGTGCGTTAAGGTTCTGGGAGATATCAGCAGACTGGATGAAGATATGCGTGAGACGATCCTCCGTCTCGAAGAGGAGACGAAGGATTATGGTGGCCTGCATTTCCAGATCGCCTTAAATTACGGCAGCAGGGATGAAATGCTCAGGGCGGTGAGGAGTCTTGTGGCAGACCGGGAGAGCGGAAAAATAACGGGTGAGATCGATGAGCAGGTTTTTGTCTCTTATTTAGATACAAAAGGAATCCCGGATCCGGATCTGCTGATCCGCACCTCCGGAGAACAGCGCCTTTCAAACTTTCTGCTGTGGCAGTGTGCCTATACGGAGTTTTATTTTACCGATGTCCACTGGCCCGCTTTCGACGAAAAGGAGCTGGAAAAGGCTGTGAAAAGCTACGGGGAAAGGAACCGGCGCTATGGCGGGATTTAAGGTCAGGGTTTTGAGCTCCGTCGTCCTGGTCCTGCTTCTGGGATCGGCACTGTGGATCGGAGGACCTTATCTGTGGCTTTTGCTGCTCTTTGCGTCCGAGGTCGGACTGTTTGAATTCTACCGCGCCATGCGCCCGGAGGAGAAGCGGCAGGGCTTTGCTCCGGATGTGCTGGAGATAACGGGCTTTGCGGGCTGTTTTCTTTATTATCTCCTCCTTCTGAAGAGCGAGTCCCTGAGGTATCCGGTCTTTCTTCTCGTCGGGATCCTGATCCTGATGATGATCGTCTATGTCATAAGATATCCGGCTTACGGGTCGGATCATTTGATCCGCTCTTTCTTTGCACTGATCTATGTTTGTGTCATGCTTTCCTTCGTATACCTGACAAGAGAGGCGGAAAACGGCAGGAAGATCGTCTGGATGATCTTTATTTCCTCCTGGATCTGCGATACCTGCGCCTATCTGGTGGGGATCATGATCGGAAAGCATAAGCTGGCACCGAAGCTTTCACCGAAGAAGTCCATCGAAGGCTCTGTCGGGGGTGTGATCGGAGCGGCTGCCGTGGGATATTTATTCGGGAGGCTTTTCGGAGAGCCCGGCGTGGCAGCCGGCTACCTTCTCGTGAGCGCTGCCGGAGCGGTGATCTCACAGTTCGGGGATCTGATGGCATCCGCGATCAAAAGAGATCATAAGATCAAGGACTACGGAACGCTGATCCCGGGCCACGGGGGGATCCTGGACCGGTTTGATTCCGTCATCATCACGGCTCCCGTGATCTATATCCTGTCACAGCTGATCCTGGGAACGGTTGCCAAATAGTTTTTCGCTATGGAGGATAATATGAAAAACCTTGTTATCCTGGGCTCTACAGGTTCCATTGGAACTCAGACACTTGATATCGTGAGAGCATATCCGGAGCGTTTCCGGGTGCGGGCGATCGCGGCCGGAAGCAATGTGGAGAGAGCAGAGGAGCAGATCCGGGAATTTAAGCCGGAGACCGCTGTTCTGTATGATGAAAAGGCGGCTCTTGATCTCAGAACCCGGACGGCGGATACCGGATGCAGAGTGCTTTCGGGTATGGACGGTCTGATCGAAGCGGCGCAGATGGAAGAGGTTGACATCGTGGTCGGTGCCATGGTCGGAATGATAGGGATCCGCCCTACCATCGCCGCGATCGAAAAAGGCCGGGATATTGCCCTGGCAAATAAAGAAACGCTGGTCTGCGCGGGGCATCTGATCATGCCGCTTGCCAGGGAGAAGGGCGTGAAGATCCTTCCGGTGGACAGTGAGCATTCAGCCATCTTCCAGAGCCTCAGGGCCGGACGGCATGAGGAGATCGAAGAGATCCTGCTTACCGCATCCGGCGGCCCTTTCCGGGGAAAACGCAGGGAAGAGCTGAAGGAGATGACGGCGGAGGATGCCTTAAAGCACCCGAACTGGGACATGGGGCCGAAGGTAACGATCGATTCGGCATCACTGGTCAATAAAGGGCTTGAGGTTATGGAGGCCGGATGGCTTTTTGACGTGCCCGTGGAAAAGATCCGGATCGTGGTGCATCCCCAGAGCATTATCCATTCGATGGTACAGTATGCGGACGGGGCGGTCATCGCCCAGCTGGGTACGCCGGATATGCATCTGCCGATCCAGTATGCGCTGACTTATCCGGAGCGGCTGACGCTTGGCGGCAGGCGGGTGGATTTCTTTGAATTAAAGAGCCTGACCTTTGAGGAGCCTGATACGGAAACCTTCCGGGGGCTTGCGCTGGCGCTTACGGCCGCGAAGAAGGGCGGGTCTCTTCCGACGGTTTTCAACGCGGCCAACGAAGAGGCCGTAAGACGGTTTTTATCAGGCCGGATCCGGTTTCTGGAGATTCCGGAGCTGATCGAAAAGGCAATGGAGGAGCTGCCGTTTATTGAGCATCCGTCGGTGGACGATATCCTGCGGATCCCGGAAGAGGTTTTAAGAGGCTGAGGATCCGGACAGGAGCGGAAGGTTGGAGCAACAGAGATGAGCTTACTGATTAAGGCCATTTTATTTTTGATCATCTTCACGGTGATCGTTGTTGTGCATGAGGGCGGTCACTGCGTGATCGGCAAACGGAACGGCATCGGCGTGAAGGAGTTTGCCATAGGCATGGGGCCTACGATCGCGGGCTTTACCAGAGGAGAAACGAAATATTCGATCAAGGCACTTCCCTTTGGGGGAGTCTGCATCTTTGAGGGGGATGACGGCGACGAAAGCTCGCCCAAATCCTTTCGGAATGCAAGTGTCTGGGCCAGGATCGCCACGGTCCTTGCCGGCCCTGCCATGAATTTCGTGCTGGCTTTCTTTCTCTCTCTCTTTATCACGGCGAGTGTCGGTGTGGACAAACCCGTTCTGTATTCCGTGATGGAGGGATTTCCGGCGGAGGAAGCCGGGATGCAGGCGGAGGATGAGATCGTGAGCATTAACGGCAGGAAGATCGTTATCTACCGGGATATCACTCTCTGGACGATGTTTCATGAGGGTGTGCAGGCGGAGGTTGTCTACCGCAGGGACGGGCAGCTTCATACCGCGACGGTCACGCCTCGCTACGATAAGGAAGCAGACCGCTATCTTTTCGGCTTTACCGGCCCGAACGGCTATACAAAGGCAAACCCCCTGCAGGTGATCCGCTACAGTGCCACGGAGGTGCGCTACTGGGTGGAGGTAACGGTCAAGAGCCTCCTGATGCTGATCCGGGGCAGATTTACGGTCAATGATCTGTCCGGTCCCGTAGGAGTGGCGCAGGTCGTAGGGGAGGTTTATGAAGAGTCCAGAGACGACGGGCTTTATTATGTCTGGCTTAACATGATCAGCCTGACCGTCCTGCTGACGGCGGATCTGGGTGTCATGAACCTGCTGCCGTTTCCGGCTCTGGACGGGGGACGTCTGTTGTTCCTCCTGATCGAGGCCGTGACAAAGAAACGTCCGGCGGAGAAGGTCGAGGGTGTGATCACACTGATCGGCATGTCGTTCCTGATGGTTCTGATGGTATATGTGATGTTTAATGATATTCAGCGCCTCGTGACAGTTCCATAGCAGCATGACCGGCAGCTGAATGATTCCCCGAGAATGGAGAAGCATGAAAGAAAGCGGCGGATATGAGATAAAAAACAGAACGCGCGGCATGTTTTCCCTGACGGTCGCAGTCGGGTCGGTCATTCTGTTTATTCTGGATCTTTACTACGGATGGGAGGTCTGGACGGTCCCGCTCTTTCTCGGCGCCGCTCTTTCCGGTCTTGTTCTCCTGTTCTACGGAAATCTGGAAGAAAAGACCAGATTCTATATCTATTCTGTTATTCTTTGTGTAGAGCTTCTCTACTATTTCCTGCATTCCGGCAATCCCTATGCGGGGATGCCGGCTTTATTTCTGGTACTTGCCGTCGTCGCGGTGACACAGGAGCTGGTCCTTGTCCGAAACGTGGTCCTTACGGGAGTACTGGCCGTTGTCCTGCGTTTTGCGATAGATGTGCATAATTCGGGGCAGAAGTCACAGACTAGGGATGTGGTGCTGTTCATATGCTATCTGGCCCTGGTGCTGCTCACCGGAGTGGTGGCATGGAGAGTCGTGATCATATACAAGGAAATACAGGCGTTTTCGGATAAGAAAAACAGGGAGCTGGAGCAGGAGATCAGGAATGAAAACGAATTTCTGGAAGAGATCTCAAGCAGGCTGAAGGTTCCGGTAAACCGCATCATCGAGCTTGCGGGAGCATCGATCCGGGAGGAAAAGGATGAGGAGATCCAAAGCAGGCTTTCCGAGATCCTGAAGGAGGCCGGAAATGTTGCCGGGCATCTTGATAATGTGTACGATCATACCGAGATAAGGATGAAAAAGCTCAGGATCCGGAAGGAGGATTACCGGCTTTCATCCGTCATAGATGAGCTGGCCCGGGAACTGCTGCCGTATAAATCAAAGGAAACGGAGCTGGTGATCGACGTGGATCCGGAGCTTCCGAGGGTGCTGAGATCCGACAGCAGGATGATCCATTCGATCCTCCGGCATGTCGTATCGAACGCATTGAGCAGTACGGAGCAGGGTGGAGTATATGTCCGGATCTACGCCACAGGGGAAACCTACGGGATCAATCTGAATATCGATGTCAGGGATACCGGAGAGGGGATGAGTCATGAAAAGCTGGAGGGCATCCTGGAGGGCAGGACAGGCTCCGGGGAGCTGACGGAGAAGTGGAAGAACGGACTGGGACTGGGGCTTCAGATCGTGGCAGGCTATGTCAGGGAGCTGGAGGGCTTTTTTACGATCGAAAGCGAGCCGGATGAAGGCACAAGGTTCCATATCTGCATTCCCCAGGAGGTTACGGATCCTTTCCGCTGTATGTCCGTGGATATGCCGGACAGCCTGATCATAGCGGGATATCTGCAGTTTGAGAAATATCAGGATCCGAATGTCCGGGAATTTTATCATCTGATGATGAACCATATGCTGGCAGGGCTCGGACTTACCATGCACCGCGCGGGAAGCATGGAAGAACTCCGGGAGTATAACAGGCGCTACGGCCTGACCCATGTATTTGTGGGGGAAGAGCAGTATGAAGAGGATACGGACTATCTGGAGGAGCTGTCTCATACCCTGAAGCTCGTTGTGATATGCAGCAAAGGATACAGGGTCAGAGAGGGATCCGGAGCGATCCTTTTGACAAAGCCTTTTTACTGCTTCCCGGTGATCAGCATCCTGAACGGGGATCAGATCCTGCAGCAGGATGAAGCGGAGCTGCCGTTTTCATCCGATGCTCCGGGGCAGGAGAAAGAAAGGGTCCCGGAAGAAAAAACTCCCGGTAAGCCCGCCGGAGAGACCGGCAGCAAAGACGCGCTGACAGAAGGCCTGAAGAAGGCCGGGGTCGATACGGCGAAGGGGATGGAGTGGTGTCTGAACGACAGGGAGCTCTACGAGGGTATCCTGTTGGAATTTGCGGGGGATGCCGCAGAGAAACGCAGAGAAATGCAGACCTATTTTGAGAAAAATGAGCTGGAGGAATTTACGATCCGGGTTCATTCCATCAAAAGCTCATCCCGAATGATCGGGGCGGAGGAGCTTGCCCGGAAGGCGGAGGAGCTGGAAAAGGCGGCCAGGAACGGAGAGGAAGAGACCGTTAAGCTTAAATATCCGGAGTTTCTTCCCGCTTATGAAGCGGTGGTCGCAGAGATCAGAAGTGCCTTAGAGGCCCGCGGTACAAAGGTATGAAAAAACATATCAACAGCTTTAAGAATTATCTGTTCGACCCATCCGAGGATGTCCAGGACAGGGTATTTATGCTCCTTACGGTCATTGCCTTATGCGGACTTCTGCTTGCCTGTGTATCGGGAGTCCTGCTGGGAGAAAACATGATCTCCATCATCGCGACCATGCTCTCCTTTGTGCTGTTCTGTGTCATGGTAATTGCCGGATATATTTATCATAAGGTCAGGCTTTGTGCGAATATCCTCGGGCTCCTGCTGGTGTTTGCGTTCTTTCCGATGATCTATTTTACCAGCGGCGGTATCTACGGAGGGTCTCCGATCTGGCTGGTATTCTCCGTGTTTTATATCGGCATGATCTTAAGAGGGAAATTTAAGATCTTCTGCCTGACGGGTGAACTGGTAACGGCCGCCGTCTGTTATTATCTCCAGTATTTCGATATCCTGCCGGTGGTTCCCCACGGAAGACAGGAGTTTT
>CACZNS010000016.1 GCA_902782575.1 uncultured Lachnospiraceae bacterium | reverse complement strand
TGGAGGAGCAGATCGTAAGCTATGTGGAGGATCTGACAAGGGTCACGGCGGAGAAGGAGAGGATCAGCACGGAGCTCAATATGGCAAAGGAGATCCAGATGAGTCAGCTGCCCGGTGATTTTCCCGCTTTCCCGGACCGGACGGAGTTTGATATCTATGCCTCATCCACGCCGGCGAAGGAGGTGGGAGGAGATTTTTACGATTTCTTCTTTATCGACGAGGATCATATGGGACTGATGGTGGCGGACGTATCGGGGAAGGGAATTCCTGCCGCCCTGTTTATGATGGTCTCAAAGGCCCTGATCAAAAACCGCCTGCGGGGCGGCGACGGTCCCGGAGAGGCGCTTAAAAACGTTAACAACCAGCTTCTGGATGCCAGGGAAACGGATATGTTTGTGACGGTATGGCTTGCCGTGCTTCAGATCTCCACAGGCCGGGGGATCGCGGTAAACGCGGGGCATGAGCATCCGGTCCTGCGGCGTGCGGGAGGACAATACGAGCTGGTGGTATATCGCCACTCTCCAGCGGTGGGGACCATGGAGGGGATCCGCTTTAAAGAGCATGAATTCCTGCTTGAGCCGGGGGACAGCTTTTTTGTCTATACGGACGGAGTGGCGGAAGCAACGGATTCCGATAATCATCTCTTCGGAACGGAGCGGCTGCTGGAGGCACTGAACCGGGATCCGGATGCGGAGCCGGAAGAGATCCGCGGGAATGTGCTGGATGCCATAAACGGCTTTGTGGGAGAGGCGGAGCAGTTTGACGATATCACGGTGCTCTCTTTTAAATATAAGGGTCCTGCGGGCACCCAGGGTTGATCGGGGGATTATTATCGATGTTATTTGAACAGATTGCAGATAGTTTATCCGTTGTGCTGAATCTCGCCGGGCTTATGATCTGTCTCTTCCGGTATTTTGAATTTCCCGGCAAGGCCCGTATGTTCGCGGTCATTTTCTTTCTGGGAAATCTCCTTTCCGATTATTACTGGGGCGTGTATCTTCTGGTAATGGGTGATTACCCGGATCTTACCTCCCTGCTCGCTTACTTCGGATGGAACGTGGCCTTTGTGGCGCTGTTTTTCATGCTTTTTTATCAGCGGAAGGAGACAGGGGAGCATAAATTCTCTCCCATCGCTTTTCTTGTTATCCCCCTCAATGTGGCACAGCTGATCCTCTATCTCCGGTTCGGCGGTATCTTTAACAATCTCTGGCAGGTCTTCTGGACTACGATCTCTGCCGTTTATGCGCTTGATTCCATTATCTTTTATATCAAAAACAAAAAGAAAAGCACGGTTTTCCCTTATATCAGCACAGTTGTGCTCCTGTTTCTGGCGGTGGAATATGCCGAATGGACCGCTTCCTGCTTTGACTGGCCTTCCGAATGGATTGATCCCTACAATTACCTGAGCGCCTTAAGCTGCGTCTGTTATATCCTGATCCCTCTGGCAATCTCGAAGGAATGCCGCAGCAGAAAGCCGGACCAGGACGTTGTGGAAGACAGCCTCTTTACAAAGCTGTTTAAGCCGCTGTTCATCATTGTGGTCCTGATCTGCTGCCTGGGGGGATATCTTCTTGCGCTCTGGATGCGTGATACGCTTTCCAGGGGAATGCAGGCGGGGGGCGCGAATCCCTACAGTATCATCGCGGTCACGCTCTTCATCGTCTCCACCGTCATCGTCTCCTTTACCATCGTGCTCATTTTTATCTTTAATTCCGATAGGAGGAATCAGGAGCAGGAGGAGCTGAGAACGGAAAAATATCTGGCGGAGCGGGCAAATTCCGCAAAGAGCGATTTCCTGGCCAATATGTCCCATGAGATCAGGACGCCCATCAACGCCGTGCTGGGAATGAACGAAATGATCCTCCGGGATGCTCTTGCGTCCAGGGATGAGCTTCCGTCAAGCCGTGAAGAGATCCGGGATACCTTTTCGGAGATCTGCAGCTATTCCGGAAACATAGACAGCGCGGGGAAAAATCTTCTTTCGATCATAAACGATATCCTTGATTTTTCCAAAATAGAAGCAGGGAAGCTGGAGATCGTAAACAGGGATTACAAGCTGAGCTCCGTTCTCAATGATGTGAGCAACATGATAACCTACAAGGCAGAGAGCAAGGGGCTGGAATACAGGGTCGAGGTGGACCAGACCATCCCGGATGTGCTGAGGGGAGATGAGGTAAGGGTCAGGCAGATCATGACGAACCTTTTGAACAATGCCGTGAAGTACACGGAGCAGGGGAGCGTGGTCCTTAAGGTGTCGGCGAAGATAAACAGGGATGAGTCTGCCTTTATCTGTCTTATCATATCCGTTCAGGATACGGGGCTGGGAATCAAACCGGAGGACAGGGAGAGACTGTTTAAGAAGTTTGAGCGGATGGATCTGGAACGGAACAGCACCGTGGAGGGGACGGGCCTGGGGCTGGCCATAACCGGAAGCCTGGTGGAAATGATGTCCGGAACCATCAATGTGGAATCCGAATACGGGAAGGGCTCGGTCTTTACCGTAACACTGCCGCAGGCGGTCGTATCCCACGAATCCATCGGAGATTTCAAGGAGAAATACGAAAAGAGCATCAGCTCCATGAAGGCGGAGACAGAGCATTTCCACGCACCCAATGCCTATATCCTCGTGGTGGACGATACGCCCATGAACCTGACGGTGGTAAAGGGGCTGCTTAAGAAAACGCAGATAAACATCGATACCGCCTTAAGCGGAGCGAAGGCCTTGGAGCTTGCAAGATACGCGCTTTATGATCTGATCCTGATGGATCAGCGCATGCCGGAGATGGACGGCACCGAGACCATGAAGGAGATGAAGAAGGACCGGAAGGGGCAGAACGCCTTCACTCCGTTCATCTGCCTTACGGCCGATGCGGTGACGGGATCCAGAGACAGATACCTTGCCGAGGGCTTCGATGATTATCTTTCAAAGCCCATCGACAGTCATGAGCTGAAGGAGATCCTCCTGAAATATCTGCCCGAATATAAGGTGGAGATCGTGAAGAAGCAGCCTGCCCGGAAGCCGGAGCTTAATGAGGAGCAGCCCGCGGCAGATAAGGAACAGCAGCCTGAATTGCAGGAGCAGAATCCCGCGGCCAAGGAGCAGCAGCCTGAATTGCAGGAGCAGCAGCCCGCGGCCAAGGAGCAGCAGCCTGAGCTGCAGGAGCAGCAGCCCGCGGCCAAGGAACAGCAGCCTGAGCTGCAGGAGCAGCAGCCCGCGGCGCAGGAGCAGCAGCCCGGATCGCAGGAGGGCGGCAGCGGCGGGGACGGCAGGCCTCTGCGGGAGAGGCTGGATCCGAAGATGATCGATTACAAAACCGGGCTTATGTACTGCGCTTCGGATGAGGACTTCTATCTGCAGGTGATCAGTGAGTATGTGACGGAATCCGATACCAAGATCCCTTCCATCGAAGAGTATTTCGGGGAGAAGGACTGGAAAAATTACGGGATCCTGGTCCATTCCGTAAAGAGCACCTCGAAGATGATAGGTGCAAAGGAGCTTTCCGGGCAGGCGGAGGCGCTGGAAAAGGCGGCCAAGGCCGGCGACGCGGCCACCGTGGAGAAAGGCCATGAGAGCATGATCCGTCTCTACCGTGAAACGGTGGGAATGCTGAGAAGCAATTGTTGATTTTGGCTATCGGATATATTAAAATATCAATTGGATTTGTGAAAAATCCCCAAATAAACAATGAGAAGGAGGAAGCGTAATGAAAAAGTTAGTGGCATTGGCTCTGACCGGTGTGATGATGGTCACTCTTGCAGCCTGCGGCGAAACAGCGGCTCCGGCAGCGGGAGGTGCGGCGGAGGCTCCGGCGGCAGAGGAGAGTGCACCTGCCGGGGATGCGGCAGAGGCGGAAGCACCGGCTGAAGCAGGAGAAGCGGCGGAAGCGCCCGCGGGAGACCTTGACGCACTGATCGCGGCAGCCAAGGAAGAAGGCGAGCTCGTGGTGTACGGTTCCTGCGAGGAAGAATATCTGGCAGCGGCCTGTGAGCATTTTGAAGAGCTCTACGGGATCAAGGTCCAGTATCAGAGGCTTTCCACCGGAGAGGTGCAGAGCAAGATCGAAGAGGAAAACGGCAATCCTTCCGGCGATGTATGGTTCGGCGTCACAACGGATCCCTACAACGTGGCGGCGTCAGAAGGGCTTCTGGAGCCCTATGAGGCGCAGAACGCCAGCCATCTGATGGGCGATATGTATCGTGACAAGGACGGCTGCTGGTACGGTATCTATAAGGGAATCCTGGGCTTCATGGTAAACCGCGACGAGCTGGAGCGCATGAAGGTGGATGCTCCGAAGGACTGGGCAGACCTGACGGATCCGAAATATAAGGGCCTGATCTGGCTTTCCAACTACAATACAGCCGGAACGGCGAAGCTCGTGGTCAACACGATGATCCAGAAATACGGACATGACGAAGGGATCCAGTATCTGGTGGATCTTGACAAAAATGTTGAAGTCTACACGAAGTCCGGCTCCGGCCCCTCCAAAAACGTGGGTACCGGCGAGTGTGTGGTGGGCATCGGATTCCTGCATGACGGTATCACGCAGATCGAGGACAACGGCTACGGCAATATCGATCTGATCATCCCGTCCTCGGGGACTTCCTTTGAGATCGGCGCAACGGCGATCTTCAAGGGGGCGAAGCACCCGAATGCCGCAAAGCTCTGGATCGAGTACGCGTTAAGTCCCGATTGCGTGGAGCTTGGGGCTCAGAACGGCTCTTATCAGTTCCTGGTGATCGACAACGCGAAGCAGCCCGAGGTGGCGGCAGAGTTCGGCCTGGATCCGGACAATGTGATGGATTATGATTTCGAGGATGCGAAGGAGAATACGACGAAGTATGTCGAGGAAGTGATGAATGCTCTGGGAAGCGCTGCGGATGACAGGTTCCAGACAGAATAATGAAGTAAAGATCTGAAAACAGCCGGGCGGAACAGCTTCGTTAAGAAGATTCCGCCCGGTTTTGAAAAAAGAACCTTTATTCAGGACTCGGGAGGACAGACGGATACGATGGGAGAGAAGCGGCAGAGCGCAAGGCTCGATCGAAAGAAATTCTGGGCAGATCCGATCATGGTGACGACGATCGTCGTCCTGATCGCGTTCCTGACATTGTTTATTCTGTACCCGCTGGCGATCCTGCTGGTGGACAGCTTCATCACGGAGGAGGGCATTTCCCTTTCCGTGTTTAAGCGCGTGCTGGCATTGCCCAATTTTCAGAGGGCGATCACCAACACATTAAAGGTAGGCTTCCTGGTGGGGATAGCCTCGGCACTGATCGGACTTCTCTTTGCGTATGTGGAAGTCTATGTGAAATTAAAAACGAAACTGATGGGCGGTCTCTTCCGGGTGGTCTCCATGCTCCCGGTGGTGTCACCGCCTTTTGTACTGTCTCTTTCCATGATCATGCTCTTCGGGAAAGCCGGGATCATCACACGCTATATCCTGCATATCTACGATAACAGCGTGTACGGATTCTGGGGCATTGCGATCGTGCAGACCCTGACGTTTTTCCCGGTCTGCTACATGATGCTCAGGGGACTTCTGAAGAATATCGATCCGTCCCTGGAGGAAGCGGCAAGGGATATGGGAGCATCGCGCTCCAGGGTTTTCCTGACGGTTACGCTGCCGCTGATCCTGCCGGGTCTCGGAAACGCCTTTCTCGTCACCTTTATCGAATCCATCGCGGATTTCGCGAATCCGATGATTATCGGCGGCTCCTTTGACACCCTCGCCACAACGATCTATCTGCAGATCACCGGCGCCTATGACAAGGAAGGGGCTTCAGCCATGGCTGTGGTGCTGCTTCTGATCACGCTGATCATGTTCATCGTTCAGAAGTATTATCTGGAAGCAAAGAGCACGGCGACCCTTTCCGGAAAGGCAAGCCGGGAGAGAATGCTCATCACCGACAAAAGCGTGACCGGGCCTCTCACCCTGCTCTGTTCCCTGCTTGCGATCTTTGTGATCCTGATGTATGTCTGCGTGCCCTTCGGTGCGCTCTTCAAGACCTGGGGCTACGATTTCCATCTGACGACCAAATGGTTCGTGCAGGTCTTCAAGCGGTACAAGGGCTTCAAGGCCTTTAAGGATTCCTTTGTCCTTTCGCTGATCTCCGCGCCCATCACGGCGCTGCTTTCCATGATCATCTCATATCTGGTGGTGAAGAGGACCTTTAAGGCAAAGGGCTTTATTGAAGCGGTTTCGATGCTTGCCATGGCCGTTCCGGGAACGGTTCTGGGTATCGGATATATCCGCGGCTTTTCCTCCGGTGTCTTCCGGAC
>CACZNS010000015.1 GCA_902782575.1 uncultured Lachnospiraceae bacterium | reverse complement strand
TCGCTGCGTTGCTTTATGATATCAAGGATTACGATCAGGCGCTGCATATGCTTGCGCGTCTGCTCTCCGCAGAGGATGTGAGCGAGAATGTGCGAAAGAGGGCGATGAACCTGCGGGATCTTATCGCAAGAGAAGCCGGAAAGGGACGATGACACAGATCTGCACCGCGCATAAATACTGCGGTACGATGGGGGTATAAAGATGGGAAACGAAGCAGCTACATTGCTTACCAGAAACGGCAAATGCCCGGTCTGCGGGGAAAGCTTTACTTCCTTCGGCGTGAAGGCCAGGGAAGGGAGGCTTGTCCGTCAGGATATCGATCTGCGTGCGGTCTACGACCAGGTCGACAAGCTGAAATATTCCGTGACGATGTGCCCGTATTGCGGGTATGCCGCCAGATTGCAGAATTTTGATAAGATCAATGAAAGGCAGAAAACAGCCGTAAAGGAAAAGATCACCGGACATTTTTCCTATGAGCAGAAAGAGCAGGACACCTACAGCTATGATGAGGCGCTGCTCCGCTATGAGCTTGCGGTGGCCTGCGCGGCCGTGATGGATGCGGATTATTCGGAGCAGGCGTATCTTTGCCTGATGGCTGCCTGGACGGTCCGGGGCTTAAAGGAGAGTCTGGATGCAGCCTCGGATGCAAAACAGATCAGGGAATGTGAAGCAGAGGAGCAGGAACTGCTCCGGTTCGCTCTGGGGGGCTTCCTGAAGGCCATCAGCAGTGAGGAATTTCCGATGTGCGGCATGGATGAGGGAACGGTGGATTATCTGGTATCCGCTCTTTATTATGAAACAGGGAACCGTGAAGAGTCCTTACGGATGCTCTCAAGGCTCCTTGCCTCCAATGCCTCCCCCCGCCTGAAGGACAGGGCAAGGGATCTTAAGGATCAGATAAACGAAGGATAATACGGACTGAAAAAGAGGGGGAGAAAAGGTATTGATCAAAACAGAACCGACAGCAAGACAAAAATTACTGAATAACACCTATCTGAAGCTGGCGGCGATAAATATGATCGTCCTGATAGCCTCCAATGTCTGCAGCTTCATCGATAACATCGTGATCAGCAGATACCTCGGAACCAAAGCACTTGCCGCTGCGGGCTATTTTTCTCCCGTCATGGTTGTATCGCAGATATCCTTTGTGCTGATCACGGGAACCATGATCGTATCCGGCAATCTCATCGGACAGGGTCTGCAGCAGAAGGTGAATTCCCTGTTTACCGGCGTTTTTATCTGCCTGTCCGGCTTCGGTCTTTTCCTGTCCGGGAGCCTGATCCTTTTCAGAAAACAGTTTGCCTTAATTCTGGGCGCCCGAGATGACGTTGCCCTGCTGCTTTCGGAATACATTACGGGCTTTGTGTTCAGCTTTCTTTTTTCCATGCTCAGCTCCTATCTGATCTCCCTGGCATCCTACAATAATCAAATAAAACGTTCCTATTTAGCCACAGGTATCATGTTTTTCGGCAATGCGGTGCTGGATATACTTCTCGCAAAGCCCCTCGGGATCTTCGGAGTCGGGCTGGCTTCGACCATCAGCTCCCTTGCTTCCTTTCTCATAATGCTTTCGGGGTTCATAAAAACCTCTGCCACCATCCATTTCGTGAAGGAGAGACCGGACGCGAAGCTGCTGAAGGAGGCTGTGAGGCGGGGGCTGCCGAACCTGCTTTTCAATGCGGGCATGCTGATCAAGAATCTCCTGACCAACTACACGATGAATGTCTATGTGGGGTACTACGGGATAGCAATTGCCAATGTCTTGAACTCCATCTGCGGGATCGTGGGAACGCTGACCGGAGGCTTTTCCAATTCCCATTCCTCCCTTGCGAGCCTGAAATACGGCGAGGAGGACCGGGAAGGTTATCTGGAGCTGTTTTATTCCGCCATCCGGTACGGAGTTAGCTGTGTGGCCGTTACGGTTACCGCCATCGCTGTTTTCGCCGGCCCTTTGTCGGAGATGTTTTTCCGGCAGGATCCGGAGGTCGCGGTACTGGGAAAGACCATGTTTTTGACGGGCTTCTGGTTCTTCATCCTCAATATGATCTACGTGGTCATCTTAAGTGCCCTGAAGGTGCAGGGAAAGATCGGCTTTGTCAATATCATGTCCTTCCTTGAAACCGGAATGATCGGTATCATCACCCTTTTGACGGTGCCGTTTTTCGGGATCAACGCGGCCTGGCTTGCCAATGCCTTCAGCGATATCGGGGCTCTTTCCGTTATCATAATCCCTGTGATGTACCGGTACAAACGGGTGCGCATTTCCGGCGCCGAGCTGCTGGGGCTTCCGGACAGCTTCGGAGCAACCCGCAGCGAGGCTGTGGAATTCAGTCTGAATTCTCTGCAGGACGTTTCATCGGTTTCCGCATCGATCATTGATTTCTGCCGGAAGAAGGGCGCGGACAGAAGAAAGTCCTACTGGGTCGGCCTCTGCGTGGAGGAGGTGACCAGAAATATCTTCGAGCACGGAGCCTTCGAGCGGAATAAAAACCATGTGGATGTCCGTGTGGTATGCAGGAATGAGCTGACGGTGCGTGTGCAGGACGACTGCGTGACCTTTGATCCCCGGGAGAGAATGAAGATGTATATGCCGGAGGATCCGGAGCGGAACATTGGCCTGCGTATCGTGGCGAAGGCTGCCACCTATGTGG
>CACZNS010000014.1 GCA_902782575.1 uncultured Lachnospiraceae bacterium | reverse complement strand
GCATGAAACTTCTGGGTACTGATGCCGATCTCCGCACCGAAGCCGAATTCAAACCCATCCGAGAAGCGGGTGGAGGCATTCACGTAAACACAGGCCGCGTCGATCTCTCTTAAGAACCGCTTCGCGTTTTCATCCTCTCTTGTGATGATTGCTTCGGAATGATGGGTGGTGTAGCGGTTGATATGGGCAATGGCGTCATCGAGGCTGTTTACGACCTTCACGGAAATAAAGGGTCCGAGATACTCCTTTCCGTAATCCTCCTCCGTTGCGGGAACGATCCCCTCCGAGAGCTTTACCGCCTCACTGCTTCCCCGCATCTCCACATCCTTCTTCCGCAAACGTTCATGGATCGCCGGGACGGCTCTCTCCGCGATGCCCGCATGGATCACAAGGGACTCGCAGGCATTGCAGACTCCCATGCGCTGGGTTTTCGCATTCTCTATGATATCAAGCGCCATGGAAAGATCCGCGCTTTCATCCACATAAATATGGCAATTCCCCACCCCGGTCTCGATCACGGGCACGGTGGCATTCTCCACCACGGAGCGGATCAGCCCTGCGCCTCCTCTGGGGATCAGCAGATCCAGATACCCCTTGAGCTTCATAAACTCGGTGGCCGTCTCCCGGGACGTGTCCGAGACGATCAGGATCGAATCCTGCGGAAGCCCCTCTGCCTCCAGCGCTCCGCGGATCACATTGACGATCTCCGTATTCGAACGGATCGCATCCGACCCTCCCCTTAAGATCACGGCATTCCCGGACTTGAAGGTCAGCCCGAAGGCATCCGCCGTCACATTGGGCCTGGATTCGTAGATGATTCCGATCACACCAAGCGGTACCCTGACTTTATCGATCTTAAGGCCGTTCGGGCGGTTGTAGGTCTCGATCACGGAGCCGATAGGGTCGGGAAGCCCGGCGATCTGCCGAAGCCCCTCCGCCATGGCCTCCACTCTCTCCTCCGTAAGCCTCAGCCTGTCTACCATGGGCGCACTCACGCCCTTCTCCTCTGCTGCCTTTACGTCCTTCGCGTTCTCCTCAAGGATCTGACCGCAGGAGGATACCAGAGCCTCCGCTGCGGCGGCCAGTCCTCTGTTTTTCTGCTCCGTGTCCAGTTTATTCAGCTGAAAGGCAGCGCTTTTTGCCCGGGCTCCCAGTGCTTCCAGTACCATCATGATAACAACCCCGTAATCGTTCAGTCTTTTAAGCAGGCACAAAAGCTGTATGACTCCGGCGGCTTTAATCGCCTGCATCAGTACATTATAATTTACCGAAATGATTTTTACAATACCGCAAAAACAGGTTGACAAAGCATCGGTTTGAACTTATCTATGATGTCAGGGAAAGAAGCGTCCGAAGCCTTCCCGGAAGGAACCGATGCAGGAAAGCTTGCAGAAAGGGAACACAAAAATGAGCACAGCATTGAAACAAGCACAGGATCATGAGCAGAAGAAAGGAGCCCTGATCGGAAAGGAGCTGCGTCCGCTCTTCCACGCGACTCCGTTCACCGGCTGGATGAACGATCCGAACGGCTTTTCTTTTTATAAGGGAGAATATCATCTGTTTTACCAGTATTATCCCTATGATACCAGATGGAATTCGATGCACTGGGGGCATCTGAAGTCTGCGGACCTGATCCGCTGGGAGCACCTGCCTGCCTCTCTCGCCCCGGATGAGCCCTACGATGCGGCGGGCTGCTTTTCCGGAACAGCCCTTACCTTAAAGGACGGAAGGCAGCTTTTGATGTACACCGGCGTGAGCCTTGGAGAAAAGGAGGACGGAGGCAGAGCAGAGCTCCAGCAGCAATGCCTCGCCTTCGGAGACGGGCTCCGGTACGAAAAATGGGATCAAAACCCGGTGATCGCAGGAAAAGATCTCCCCGTGGGGATCGATCCGTCCAATTTCAGAGATCCGAAGATCCTTCTTCGGGAGGACGGCAGCTTCCGCGCCCTGATCGGTGCAAAGACCGAAGCCGCAGGCGGCGCGATCGTAAGCTTCAGGAGCGAAAATGCCTTAAGCTGGCAGTATGAAGGGATCGTCGCGGCCTCCTGCGGGAAATACGGATCCATGTGGGAGTGCCCGGATCTGTTTCTCCTCGGAGGCAGACGGATCCTGCTTTTAAGCGCTCAGGAAATGCCGCACCTGCCGCCGGAATCCCGCAACGGCAACGGCTCCTTCTTTCTGATCTCCCGGAATGAGAAGGAGGATTTCGAAAGCGCCACGATTCAGGCCGCAGACTACGGGATCGATTTTTATGCTCCCCAGACCCTGCTGCTTGCAGACGGACGCAGGATCATGATCGGATGGCTGCAGAACTGGGATGCCGTGCAGCATACGCCGGACCTTCCCTTTTTCGGGCAGATGTCCGTTCCCAGAGAGGTGACCTGTGTAAACGGAGAGATCCTGCAGAAGCCCGTAAGGGAGCTTGAGGCTTACCGCAGAAACCGGGTCGTGCATGAGAAATGCCCAATCAGCAGGGAGCAGGAGCTTCCGGGGATCCGCGGCAGACTCCTGGATCTGACGCTTACCCTTTATCCGCGGAAAAAGCCCGGAGGATGCTTCCGGCTTAAGTTTGCAAAGAATGATACCTATTTCACACTTCTGGAATTTGATCCCGGAAAGAATACACTGAAGCTGGACCGCACCATGAGCGGATTCTGCCATGACATCGTGCATATCAGGGAATTCCCGGTAAGCCTGAGCGGAGACACGCTGACGCTCCGGCTGATCCTCGACCGCTACAGCGCAGAGATCTTTGCAGGTGAAGGCAGGCAGAGCGCCTCCGCCGTGCTCTACACTCCGGGGGAGGCGGACCGCATCACCTTTGAAGCCGACGCGGAAATGATGATCGACGCGGAAAAATATGATCTGGCAGAGCCCTGAAGCCTGCCGGGACCGGGGCGGCGTCTGAAACCTGCCCTTTCGAAAAGCCCCCGTGCCACTTTCCAAGCGGTTCGTTTTATGATATCTTGTAGGTCATGAGAGCCGCCGGGACTTTGCAGCACCAAAGCTTTTGCAGCACTGCCGCGCCCTTGCAGCACCGTCTGCCCCTGCAGCGCCACGAACCTTTGCAGCACTGCCGCGCCCTTGCAGCACCGTCTGCCCCCGCAGCACCGCCGGCCCTTGCAGCCGCAGCGTCTGCCCTGCGGACAGGCATTCGATACAAAAGAAACACTATACCGCTATCCTCACTAAAAAAGGAGAACGAATCTATGGATCCGAACGTCGCAAAAAAGATCGGAATAAAAATGAATATCATGATGGGGCTAAGCCTGAGCTTTGCCCTGTCTCTGGTGGGAACCCTGACCTCCGGGCATTTTACGGTACCGGGCTTTCTGATAAGCTTTATCGCAAGCACTCTCGTGAGCCTGATCATCGGCTTTGCCGTACCGATCCGTAAGATCACGGCGGGCGCGGTGGCAAAATGCGGCCTTAAGGAGCATGAGCCCAAGGCAAGGCTTCTCGACAGCCTGATCTCCGACCTGATCTACACACCGGTCATCACGCTGCTCATGGTCCTGCTTGCCTATACGATGGCCACCAGACAGGGGGCGCAGCTGAGCTTCCTTAAGATGTTCCTGCCCTCTCTCGTGATCTCGCTGATCGCGGGCTTCATTCTGATCCTTATCCTGCAGCCCATGTACCTGAAGCTCATTTTGAAAAATATCCCGAAAGGGCCGCAGTGATCCCTGCCCGGAGGATGTCTTGAACCTGATAAAGCATAAACCCCGGAAGGGCTTTCACCGGGATCTTTTCGTTCTGGTCCTTCCGATCGTCATACAAAATCTGATCGCCTCCTCCGTCAGCATGGCGGATGTGATCATGCTCGGCCGGGTCGATCAGACCTCTCTTTCCGCATCCTCCCTTGCCGGGCAGGTACAGTTCCTGCTTTATGTGGTATACTTCGGGCTCTCTTCCGCCCTGACGATCCTTGCTGCCCAGTACTGGGGAAAGGGCGATACCAAAACCATCGCGAAGATCTTCGGCATCGGCCTGATCATGTCCATGTTCTTCTCCACCGCCGCGGCAGTCCTGGCTCTTTTCTGCCCGGGCTTTGTGATCCGGATCTGGACCGACGTGCCGGAGCTCATTGAAGCCGGGAAGCGCTATCTGCGCCTGGTCTCCGCCTCCTATTTCTTCGGCGGCATCTCCCAGCCCTACCTTGCCATCATGAAAAGCTGTGAGCGGGTCAGGATCTCCACCGTCATCTCCGTACTCACCCTGGGGCTGAACGTGATCCTGAACGCGGTGCTGATCTTCGGTCTTTTCGGCATGCCTGCCATGGGGATCGAGGGCGCGGCTCTTGCCACGTCCATCTCCCGGGGAGTGGAGCTTCTGATCTGCATCTGGGATTTCTTCCGGCAGAGCATCATGCCGCGGAGCTTCCTCAATATGTTTACGATCCCCGTCTCCCTGGTGAAGGATTTCGGGAAATATTCCCTCCCCGCCTTTATCAATGACGCCATGTGGGGGCTTGCCTTCAACATGAACTCCATCATCATGGGGCATCTCGGATCCGACATCGTGGCGGCAAACTCCGTGGTCTCCGTCGCCAGAGACCTTGTGGGGACGGTGGGCTTCGGGATCGCCGGAGCGGCATCCATCATGCTTGGCAAGGAGATCGGGGAAAACAAGCTCGATATGGCAAGGCACGACGCCACAAGCATCATGTGGACCACCTTTTACACGGGCATCGTTCAGGGCGCGGTGCTGCTTGCCGCAAGTCCCTTTATCCCGGGGCTTGTAAAGATTTCCGACGCCGCGGACGGATACCTGAGGGTCATGCTCTATATCAATGTGGTCTATCAGATGGGTCAGATGATCAACACCATCCTGATCTCCTCCCTCTTCCGCTGCGGCGGCGAGTCCCGTTACGGCATGATCCTGGACATCATCTGCATGTGGTGCTTCGCGGTGCCTCTGGGACTCATCAGCGCCTTTGTCCTGAAGCTTCCGCCCCTTGCGGTCTATGTCCTGATGTGCACGGATGAATTCGCGAAGATGCCCTTTGCCCTGCATCATTACAAGAGCGGGAACTGGATCAGGAATCTGACCAGGGATTTTACTGTAAACGAATGAGTGCAGTTTTCGGATAAATGAGTTATACTGAACATATCGCATCCGGCCGGCTGCAGCCTGCCGGAGTGGAGGCCGATGCACTATACCGGAGCCTCCCTGTATTAAGGATTTCGTATCACAACAAAAGGGGCGGCATTGACACCGCCTGTCCAGGAAGGGAGAGTCAATATGTCCAGGGAATCTTCGTTTTCCCCTGAGGAAAACCTCATCCCCACCGGTCTGCCCGGGGGATTCTTTATCTACAACGCGGATGAGGGCGAAGAGATCTGCTTTGCGGAGCAGAATGTCATCGAGCTCTTCGGCTGCAGCAGCATGGCGGAGTTTCGGGAGTATACCGGAAACAGCTTTAAGGGCATGGTGCATCCGGAGGA
This sequence comes from uncultured Lachnospiraceae bacterium, assembly GCA_902782575.1. GTDB lineage: Bacteria > Bacillota > Clostridia > Lachnospirales > Lachnospiraceae > NK4A144. The sequence continues at coordinate 3,823 of CACZNS010000014.1, read as the reverse complement.
TCTCGAAAGCATCGAAAACGCCATCCAGGCCCAGACCCTGACCGGAGATAAGCGGCACGATTACGTACGCTACCGGATCATTACGAAAAAGGGCGACGTCCGTTACATTGAGGACTTCGGCCATCTCCTGCACGGCTCCGACGGCAGGAAATACTTCTATGTCTACATCGTGGACGTGGACCTGGACGAATACTTCAATCAAAGCAAAAACAGCTTCGCCGAGGCCCAGATCTACTCCATGAACCAGAACACGGACCGGCTCACCGGACTCCTGAACATGAACTCCTTCTATGAGGAGGTGGGAAAGCTTCTGGAAAAGGATCCCGGGGAGCGACCCGCCCTGACCTTCCTGCACTTTGATGTGAAAAATTTCAAGATCTTTAATGAAAATTACGGCTTTGCCAGGGGGGACGACCTCTTGTGCCGGATCGCCCGGACCCTCCGGTCGGAATTTCCGGACAGCTTTATCAGCCGCTTCTCCAACGATCATTTTGTGGTCTGCACCGAAGCGGAGGATGTCACCGACCGTGTGAAGAGGGTTCACACCTCCGTGCTTACGATCCTTGAAAACATCCATGTGGAGATCAATACGGGGATCTATTATCTGGACGATTCCTGCCGGGAGGTGGGCATCGCCTGCGACCACGCGAGACTTGCCTGCGGCACGGTCAAGAAGCGCTACGATCTGATCTACGGCGTGTATAAAAGCGAGATGTACGAAACCCTCCGGCTGCAGCAATACGTGGAGGATCATATCGACGAGGCCGTGGAGAAGGAATACCTCCGGGTCTTTTATCAGCCTGTGATCCGGGTAAAATCCGGAAAGATCTGCGGCTATGAGGCACTGGCCCGGTGGCTGGATCCCCAAAAGGGCTTCCTTGCACCGAACCAGTTCATCTCCACGCTCGAGGAGGCCCATACCATCCATAAGGTGGATACCTTCATCATCAAAAAGGTCTGCGAGGATATCTGCAGCCTCATCCAGAAGGGGGAGCCGGTGGTACCCGTCTCCATAAACCTTTCCCGGCTGGATTTCGAGCTGTGCGACATATTCGGGATCATGGAGCATTTCCGCCAGCAGTATGACGTGCCCCGGAACATGATCGACATAGAGATCACGGAAAGCGCCCTGAACGATGACGAGGGCTCGATGCTGAAGGTGATCGATCGGTTCCGGAGTACCGGCTATCATATCTGGATCGACGATTTCGGCAGCGGCTACTCCTCCTTAAATCATCTCCTGGATTATGATTTTGACGTGCTGAAGCTGGACATGGAATTTATGCGGACCTACGACAGGGACAAGCGGACCGGCAAGCTGATCCACCATATCGTGCAGGGTGCGGAAGACATCGGCGCCTCTCCCCTGCAGGAGGGTGTGGAGACCGCGGAGCATATGAACCTGCTGAGATCCATCGGCTGCGAAAGGGCACAGGGTTATTATTTCTCAAAGCCCATGACCCTTGCGGAATCCCGGGAATATACAAGAAGCAAGGGACTGGAATGGGAGGTCTCTTATTTCTACTAAGCCGCCCTGACGCCCCGGATGCCTATAAGATCCTTAAAGGCTTGAAATGCAGGAAGTCTCCGGAGACGAGGCTGTATCCGATGCCCCGGACATCTCCGTGGAAGCTGTCGTAAAACCGGTCCTGACCGTGGCAGTGGGAGTAGACGACCTTTGAAGCCCCGTATTCCTCTGCCATCCTCGTAAAGCCGCTTTCCATTTCCCCGATGCTCGTCGGCGGATAATGAAGGAACATGATAAACCTCCGGAAGCCGTCCGCCTTTGCGGCTTCAAAGGAGGTTTTAAGCCTCTCCAGCTCCCGGTCCCGGATCTTCAGGAAATGCTCCCAGGTATCCCTTCCCTCATAGCAGTATCCCTTTGAGCCCACCAGGGCATAATCTCCGTAAGCATAGTAATTATTCTGCAAAAAAAGCAGCCGCCCCCCGAAGAGATCGTTCAGCCGCTGCGTTTTTTTTACATCCCAGAAATGATCATGATTTCCCCGAAGGAGGATCTTCCTGCCGGGAAGGGCTTCGATATATTTAAGATCCTCTTCGCATTCCCGAAGGCTGTGTCCCCAGGAATGATCCCCGGTAAGCACGAGGGTATCCTCCGGCTTCACAAGCCTCCTGCAGTACTTCGCCGCCTTCTTTTCATGATCTCTCCAGACTGCCCCGAAGATGTCCATGCTCTTGTCGGACTGAAAGGAAAGATGCAGATCCCCCAGAGCCCAGAGTGCCACTAAAAGCTTACCTCAAAGAGTCTGGCGGTCCGGTTCTTCTTAAGCTTTACCTTAAGGCAGCCCGTGAGCCTGTCCGCGTTATAGCCCGTCTCAAACCGGGCGGGATAGATCACCCGGATCTCAAAATCCTCTCCGTCGATATATTTTTCAAAGGGGATCTCCACGGTGTCGTTCTCTCCGTCCCTGCGCCAGACCGCGACATAGGCCTTGTGATCCGTCCTTAAGCCCAGGCAGGCCCACTCGTCTTTGCTGTCCGCAAATCCCAGAGGCCAGAAGGGAACGGCCTTCTTGATATCGTGGCGGATCATTTTGTAACAGTCGATGCCTTCCTTCACCAGACGGAAGCGGCTGTCCGAAAGCTCCGCCAGATGCCCGCTCTGATGGATCCGAAGGAGCATCGCGTTGATCATGTTGAATACGGTCTCCTCCTCGTCGTTTTCCCGCTTCGGATAAGACCAGACCGCCGCCTGCTCCGGCGTAACCCCGCTGGGAGCGTTTGCGGCAATGGTGGAATACTGTACATAATCCTCCTGATCGCTAGTGGACTGGATACTGTACCGGGAAAGCATGGCGTAATCCATCCGCAGGCCGCCGCTGGAGCAATTCTCGATCACCAGGTCCGGATAGGCGCGGAAAATCCCGTCAAGCCAGGCCAGATAGGCTCTCTCATGCTCGATAAGCCCCTGCCCCCAGCTCTCGGCCCAGATCTCCGTTCCGGGACCCGGTTCGATGTTGTAATCCATCTTGATATAGCCCACATGATACTCTTCCACCACCCGTCTGACCACGGAGGTGGCGTAATCCCGCACCGCCGGATTGCGGAAGTCCAGCTGGTAGCGGCTCCTGTCAAAGACCCTGCGGCCGTGGCGCATAAAGAACCAGTCATCCGGCACTTCCTTCGCCATCCTGCAATGGATCCCCATGACCTCAAGCTCCAGCCAGACTCCGGGGATCATATTTTTGCTCCGGATATAGTCCGTGACCTCTGTAATGCCCTTCGGGAAGCGCTCCCTGCTCTCCGTCCACTCTCCCACGGAGTCCCACCAGAAGCCGGGGGAATACCAGCCCGCGTCGATCACGTAATATTCGCAGCCCGCCTCCGCCGCCTTGTCGATCATCGGCAGCTCCTTTTCGGTGGTCGGATCTCCGAAGAGACAGTTCATATAGTCGTTGAAGATGACCGGAAGCTTTTTGTTATCATCGTTTTTCCTGCGGATCATCCTCCGGTAGCGGGTCAGCTCATCCATCGCCGTGTCGAAGTCCGCGCGGCAGACTCCCACCGCCGCAGGCACAGTGGTAAAGGAATCCCCCGGATAGAGATTTTTGTACCAATGGGACTGCACCTCCGTCGGACCGCTGAGATTCAGGTAGAAATAATTGTTCTGATCGGAGATCTCCGCATGCCAGGAGCCGTTGTGCTCGATCTGCCAGAAAAGGGCCGTATCCGCCTCGGTATTTTCGATGTATCCCATCGGCAGGTATTCCTTCGCGGACCAGTTGCCGTTATTGGTCTGCTCAAAGGTCTTGGAAGAGCGGTGGGGCAGGGTCGGCTGGGTATAGCCCAGGCCCAGCTCCCG
>CACZNS010000013.1 GCA_902782575.1 uncultured Lachnospiraceae bacterium | reverse complement strand
TATGGAGATATTTATAGTAAGTGTCATAGGCGGGCTGTCCGTTAAGCTCCTTCAGGATCGATCCCTCCGCCGATGTGATGCGGAGGAAGGAGCCAAGCGGCTTCCAGCCGCAGACGTAGGATGTGGTGATATGGAGATCCTCACCTCCCATGAGCACAAATACGATCCCCTTTTCCTGATAACCCCCTTTACCGGAAAAGACGCATGCCTCATTTGCATTGATATCTCCGCTGAAGGCGCCGCCTCCGAAGATCTGAACATTCTCTCTGGCCTTTGAAAGTCCGTCACACAGGCCGGTTAAGGACATTCCGCGTATCGTGAGCAGGAATTCAACCCCCTTTACCCACGGATTCTCATCCACTGCCTGAACCAGAGCGCGCGATACCTCTTCCTGGGTTTCTTCGGTGAGGGCGTACTGCAGGATGCTGACCCGGGTGGATTCCTTTTCAAAGAACGTGCAGACCAGGAGAAAGGAATCTCCGGAAAAGTCACCGTTCTGAATATTTCCGTTGGAGGAGCAGCCGACATAGAGAGCCTCCGGCAGGACTTCTTCGATCCTTTTCAGCGCTCTCTCGATCTGATCCCGTTCGATCACCTCGGTATATATGTGAAGCAGCATTCCGTGGCAGGAAAGCTTATCATAGCAGGCTCTTAACTCCGACAGAACCTTTTCAAGCGTCTCCTGGTCCCGGAACGAGAACTGTATCTGTTTCATATTCCCTCCTTTATAAAACTCTGTTCCCCTGTTTTCATCCCATCCAGATGAAGGATCCTCATATCTGTTTTTTCCTTAAGTCAACAGCGATTTTATCTTTCCGGATTTTTTCTGTGCTTCCTCGAAATCGAAGTTGTCCAGATCGGCTCTCAGACCGGTCAGCAGGGTATCCACCTCTTCATCCGGGAAGAACCGGTCCTTCAGATTGTCCATGATCTCCGTGGCCTCGTCAAACTCCATCTCCGAAAGCCGGTAATCCAGATCGCCGATCAGGGCACAGAGCGTATCCTTATCGATCTCCGTCCTGTTCTCCGCCTCTTCCTCTTCTTCGCCCACCAGCTCCCGGATGGAGTCGGAAACCTCATAATAAAGGGGCTTCAGTCCCAGATGATCCTGCCCGATCAGGTCGATCTCCCGCTCCTTGGCGTAATTTTCAAGCATTTTCGCATAATCCGAAAGCCGCATGGCTCCGATATAGTTGGCTGCGCTCTTTAAGCCGTGCACCGTGATCTGGTAATTCTCCCAGTCCTTATTCCGGTAATATTCATCCGCGCTCTCCCAGGCATCGGAGGATATAAAGGTCTTAAGCAGTCCCAGGTAGGTATCCCGGTCTCCGACACAGTTGGAAAGCCCCGCGGCGGTATCGATCCCGCGAAGAACGGCAAACTCTCCCATGTCCTTCGCCCCTTCCTGACCCGGCATTTTCGCAAAGGCAGGATATACCGTATTTCCGGTCTCCTCCGAAGCGCTTTCGGTTTGTCTGCTCCTTACTTTCTTTTCCTTCGGGATCCACTTCTCCAGGACCTCTGCCAGTCTCTTCTGGTTGATGGGCTTGGAGAGATAATCGTTCATGCCGGCATCCAGGAACAGCCTGTCCACGCCCTTGATGGCATTTGCCGTCAGCGCGATCACCGGCACCGTCCCCTCTTCCTTCTCCATATGCCTTAAATGGAGCGTGGTCTCGATGCCGTCCATCTTCGGCATCATATGATCCATGAAGATGATGTCGTAATCCTGATCCTGATAAAACAGATCCAGAGCCTCCTCCCCCGAATCCGCAAGCACGATCTGCACGCCGTACTGCCGGATCAGGCCCTTCGCAACCTCCAGATTGACCCTGTTGTCGTCCACGATCATGATCTTTGCATCCGGCGCAGTAAACGGAACCCGGAACACAGCCTCCGGCTCTTTTCTGTAATTCCTCTGGTCAAAGGAGCAGGGCTTTGAATTGACCACCCTCTGGGGAATGCTGAAGTAAAACTCGCTGCCGACCCCGTACTCCGACTCGACGCCCACCTCGCCGTTCATCAGATGCAGGAGATTCCGGCTGATCACAAGCCCCAGGCCCGTTCCCTTGATGGACTTGTTGCGTACCGTATCCACCTGCCGGAAGGACTCAAACAGCCGCCCCATATCCTCTTTCCGGATACCGATACCGGTATCCTTGACGGAAACATTCAGGACTCCCGTATGCTTTCCCTTTTCCTCCCAGGAGAGCCTGAGGCGGATGCTGCCCTTTTTCGTAAATTTGACCGCGTTGGAAAGCAGATTCAGCATGACCTGCTTCACCCTGTCCGCATCTCCGTACAGGCCGTCCGGGATCTCTCCCTGCAGCTCCACATCAAAGGCGACTCCGCTCTCCGCAAGCCTCACCATTATGATGGAGCATACATCATTCAGCAGAGAAGAAAGATGATAATCCCCGGGGATGATCTCGAATTTCCCGGATTCGATCTTGGAGAAATCCAGGATATCATTGACAATGGCAAGGAGGCTGTCCGCCGCAGCCTTGATGTCGGAAGCATACTGCCGGGTGGTATCCTCCAGCTTATCCTCCGCAAGGATCAGCTCCGAAAAGCCCGAGATCGCATTCATCGGAGTGCGGATCTCATGAGATACGGAGGAGAGGAAATCGGATTTCGCACGGCTGGCGTTTTCGGATTTGTCCTTCATGATGTAGGTTCCGATCACACGGGTCACCGCATTTAAGGTTGCGATGGTCTCTTCCGGCCATTTGTATTCCGGATTCAGATGCTCGTAATCGATGAGACCCACTGCGGCTCCTCCGGAAATGATCGCCACCAGCAGATGGGAGGTGTGGTTCGAAAGGATCAGACGGACCGTCTCCTCCTTGAACTGCGACAGCACGTCGCTGTTTAAGATCAGATATTCATTCTCATAGACCATCCGGTACATCTTCTCACACTCCGAGGGATCGCTCTTCCGGCGCTCTCCGGAATGGAAGCCCGAATTCATCGGCCCGGACACCCACTCAAAGAGACACTGCTCCAGCCCCGGGGCATCCTGCTTCTCGTTCACATGGATCATCATCACGTTGAACTGCGTGCCCACATATTCCAGGAGCATCCCCATGGAGCTGCGCAGATCCTCCGTATGCTCCAGGATATTAAAGGCAAAGCTGATGGTATCGAACCGGGCGTGGGCCGTGCTGTAGTTTGTCTTGTCGCTGTCCGTGGAGGTCTCCTGACTCACGGCCTTTTCCAGATCCTCGGCGGACTCAAAGAAGCGGACGATATAATCCAGCCCTCCGATATCGATGGAGCCGGTATACATATGCTCAATGGAGCGTTCCATACCGGTCTGCATCATCAGCAGCCCGTCGTTCGAGACGTCCGGAAGGATCACGATAAAGGCCCACCGGTTCAGGCGGATCAGGATATCCTCGTTCCGGGTGCAGTTCTTCAGGATATCCGCGATATGCACGATGATGGCGTTGGCAAATACCATGCCGTAAAGCTCATCGATCCTGTCCATGTTCATGATCTTAAAGAACATCAGCACGACCCGCACGTCCGGATCCGACATTTTCTCCCGGACCAGCTTCCTGCCGATCTCCCAGGTATAGAAATTCGTAACACCGTCTTTTTTGGAATGGACGATCAGCTCCCGCTCCTGCTGCTTTTCCTCCTCGATGTCCCTGAGCCTTCCGATCAGCTTCGCGGGCTTTCCGTGCTGGGTGACCACCGTTCCCTCCGCCCGGATCCACCGCCAGTCCTGATCCGGCCCGGGGCGGAAGCGGAGGTTGAAGGGCTCCTTCAGCGTTCCGTTTTTGAAATCTATGATCTTCT
>CACZNS010000012.1 GCA_902782575.1 uncultured Lachnospiraceae bacterium | reverse complement strand
GCGCGATCGGACGTGTTGGTTTACATAAATCAAGACAAAACAAAGGAGGTGTCGGATGGTAGTCATCAATCAGGACAAGAACTATAAGGATCTGGGCGGCGGAGTACAGCGGAAGGTGCTGGCCTACAGCGACAACATCATGAACGTGGAGCTGCTCTTTGAAAAGGGGGCAAAGGGGGAGATGCATGCCCATCCCCATGAGCAGATCGGATATGTGATCGCGGGGACCCTCATCTTTCATGAAGAGGGGCAGCCGGACCGGGAGCTTCATACCGGAGACTCCTACATTGTGGCACCTAACGTGAAGCATGGGATCGACTGTGTCTCGGAGGTCAAGCTTCTGGATATTTTCACACCGATGAGGGAAGATTTCATATAAGGCGGACCGAATGGAACTTTCGTTGAACCAGCTGACTTACGAGCAGCTGAAAAAAGATATCATGACATTTTCGCTGAAGCCCGGCGAGCCCGTATCCGCCCAGAAGGTGGCGGAGCGCTATGAGGTGAGCCGGACTCCGGCCAGAGAGGCTATGGTGCGTCTGCAGGATGAAGGGATGATCGACATCTTCCCCCAGTCGAAATCCGTGATCTCAAAGATCAAGGCGGACCGGGTGATGCAGGAGTGGTATGTGAGGAAATCCCTGGAGCTTGGGCTTGTGGACGAGTTCTTTGACCGTGTGACCGGAAAGGACATCCGGGATATGGAGAGGGAACTGCAGCGGCTTGAGGATATCGGAAGAGAGCCCAGGGATCATGAGACGGCTTATGATTATCTGCAGGCCGACGATGCCTTTCATTCCGTGACCTACCGGGCGGCGGGAGAGCATCTGGCCTCGGCCATCATTGCAAATTCCCTTCCGAATTACCGGCGGGTCAGGCTTCTGATCGATCTGGACAATATCTATAAGGACCGGACGGTGAGCGATCATAAGCGGCTGATCGGCTTCGTGAAAAAGCAGGACAGGGAAGGGTACCGGGCCATGCTGAAAGAGCACCTGGGAAATGTCATTGCGGACATGGAGGAGCTGCACAGCCAGTATCCGGATATGTTTGAGCAGGGAGATTAAAGGCGGTGGAAACCGCCTTTTCTTTTTGGGTTTTTTCCGTTATACTGATGTAGATGATCAGTATAACGGTTCTTAAATATCCGGATCCGATGCTTGCCTGCTTATCTGGGCAGCACACATCTGAAAGCCTCAGCGCAGCCTGCTGCGCCTGCGTTTTCGGATACGCACTCCCGGAAAAGCATTCTTCGCATGCGCCTTACGATACGGAAATTACCGGATCCGTTAACGATAGATCCCTGTTTTTCAAAGAAGCAGGAATCGTATCTGATCAGGCGGACTGCCTGCAGGACGCCATGCCCGGCAAAGCCGGATTTTTGAGGATAATTACCGGATTCGTCCGCAGGAAGTCACAGATTGCTGCGGATGCGGAGATGACCTGAGTGAAAAAACACAGCATAGTATATACAAATGACAACTGCATAGGCTGCAATAAATGCATCAAGGTCTGCAGCGCCATCGGTGCCTGTATTTCCACGGAGAAAAACGGCAGGGCGAGGATCGAGGTGGACGGCAGCAAGTGTGTGGCCTGCGGAAGCTGCATCGATGTGTGCGTTCACGGGGCCAGGGAGTTTGAGGACGATACGGAGCGCTTTTTCCAGGATCTGAAAAAAGGGAAGGAGATCTCCATCCTGCTGGCGCCGGCGTTCCGGGCCAACTATCCGGAGGAATACAACACTGTCCTGGGGGGCTTGAGGGATCAGGGTGTCAGACGGATCATCAACGTATCCTTCGGTGCCGATATCTGCACCTGGGGATATCTGAATTATATCAGGGATTACAATTTCTACGGAGGGATCTCACAGCCCTGTCCTGCCGTGGTATCCTATATCGAACGGTATCTGCCGGAGCTTCTGCCGAAGCTTTTCCCGGTGCAGAGTCCGCTGATGTGCGCGGCGATCTACGCGAGGAAGGAGCTGGGCATTACCGACCGGTTTGCCTTCATAAGCCCCTGCATCGCAAAGAAGATGGAGATCCAGGATCCGGAAAATCTGGGGCTGGTCCAGTATAACGTGACCTTTGAGCATCTGATGAAATACGTCAGGGAGAATAAGATCTCCGGGACTCCGATCCACAGTGATATCGAATACGGCCTGGGCTCCTTCTATCCGACCCCCGGAGGGCTGATGGAGAATGTGAAGTGGTTCCTGGGGAACGATGTCTTTATCCGCCAGATCGAGGGAGAGCGCCATCTCTACGAATGGATGCACACCAATGCGGACAGGATCCGCAGGAATGAGACCCCGTTTCTGTTCATCGATGCCTTAAACTGCGAAAAGGGCTGCATCTGCGGTACGGCGGTAAATACGGAAAAGTCCCGGACGGACGATGCGCTTTACGCGCTGCTGGACATCCGGGAAAAGGCCAAAAATCCGGAGAGCGGGGATGCCTGGTCCAGAACGGACACCCCTGCGGAGCGGCTTAAGAATTTCAATGAGCAGTTTAAGAATCTGAACCTGAAGGACTATCTCAGATCCTATACCGACCGCTCCGAGGAATGCCGCTATGAAAAGCCGGATGAAGAGCAGCTGAACGAGATCTTCCTGAGCATGAATAAGGACACCGAGGAGTCCAGAAGGATCGACTGCACCTGCTGCGGGTATGAAAGCTGCACCCAGATGGCCACCGCGATCTATAACGGCTTTAACCGCAAGGAAAACTGTATCTACTACGAAAAGACCATGGTACAGGAGCTGGAGATCGAAAAGGTCATCGCGGAGGAGGCGACCCAGGCCAAGAGCTCCTTCCTGGCCAATATGTCCCATGAGATCCGGACTCCCATCAACGCCATGCTCGGCATGAACGAGATGGTCTTAAGAGAGTGCGAGGATCCCAATATCCTTGCTTATTCCGAAAGCATCCGAAGTGCCGGGAGCACCCTCCTGGGACTCGTGAACAATATCCTTGATTTCTCCAAGATCGAAGCCGGGAAGATGGAGATCCTGCCGGCGGAATACGATCTGTCCTCCCTGCTGAACGATGTGGTCAATCTGCTGCAGATCCGGGCGGAGGATAAGGGCCTTTTGATCTCCCTTGATTTCGACAGGAATATCCCGAAGGAACTTTACGGGGATGAGCTTAGGATCAAGCAGGTGATCTCCAATCTGCTGACCAACGCGGTGAAATACACGGAGAAGGGGACGGTTTACTTCCGTATGACCCACGAGATCGATGTGACGGAGGCGGACTATGTGATCCTGCATGTGTCCGTGGAGGACACCGGCATCGGCATCAAGCCGGAGGATATGGAAAAGCTCTTTTCGGAGTTTGAGCGCATCGAGGAGAAGCGCAACCGGAACGTGGAGGGCACAGGCCTGGGCATGAACATCACCCAGAAGCTGCTCCAGATGATGAATTCCTCCCTGAAGGTGGAGAGCACCTACGGAAAGGGCTCGAAGTTCTCCTTTGATCTCAGGCAGAAGGTCAGGTCCTGGGATGCCCTGGGGGATTACCAGCGGGCCTACAGAGAGGTGACCAGCAAGCGGGAGAATTATAAGGAGAAGCTCGTGGCGCCCGATGCGAGAGTGCTTGTGGTGGATGACAACCCCATGAACCTCATGGTGTTCAAGAGCCTGCTGAAGCAGACCCGTGTGAAGATCGACGAGGCCGGAAGCGGGGCAAAGGGCATCGCACTTACGCGGGAAAACCTGTATGATATGATCTTCCTCGATCACATGATGCCGGAAAAGGACGGGATCGAAACCCTGCATGAGCTGAAGGGGCAGGAGGACAATCCGAACCTGAAGACTCCCACGGTCTGTCTTACCGCAAACGCCATCTCCGGAGCAAGGGAGCAGTATATCGGAGAGGGCTTTGATGACTATCTGACCAAGCCCATTGATTCGGAAAAGCTGGAGAGAATGCTGATCCACTATCTGCCGGAAGAGAAGGTACAGCTTCAGAGCGGGGCGGATCTGTATCTGGAGGATGTGGAGGAGATCCCGGAGGAGTTTCTGCCTCTTTCGGATTCGGAATGGATCGATGTGCGCCTGGGGATCAAGAACAGCGGCTCCGCGGAATCCTACCGGGAGCTTCTGAAGATCTTTTACGAATCCATCGACGGCAAGACGGCCGAGCTGGAGGAGTGCTATGCCGGAGAGGATCTTACCAATTATACCATCAAGGTCCACGCCTTAAAGAGCTCCGCAAGGATCATCGGAGCATCGGAGCTGAGCGAAGAGGCCCAGAAGCTGGAGAATGCCGGAAAGGCAGAGGACCTGGCCTATATCCGGGAGCATCAGGCGCATTTCATCGGGAAGTGCTTAAGCACAAAGGAGCCCCTGAAGCAGTTCTTCGGAAGCGGGCAGGAGGAGGAAGACCTGCCGGAGGCGGATCAGGAGCTGATGGATCAGGTCTTTGGGAAGATGCGGGAGGCAGCGGAGGATATGGATCTGGATATGCTGGAGGAGGCTCTTGATCTGCTGAAGGGCTATTCCGTACCGGAAAAGGAAAGGGAGCTCTTTCAAAAGGTCAAGGCTGCCGCGGATCAGTTTGAATATGATGCCGTTTCAGCACTGCTGATGTAGTGCTTCCGCAGCAGCTCCGCCCGCTCGTACTTTGCGGCTGCGGCGCTTTTGATATGTGCTTTCACCGGGCATGTCCCGGATAAAATTTATGGATTGTAAAGGAGGGAAACATGAGAGGAAAACGAAACGGGATCGGAAAAAAGAGGATCGGAGCTTTATTGCTCGGGATGTCTCTGCTGCTTTCTGCCTGCACGCAGGAGGAGCTGGAATATTACAGCTCCTATGCCGCCGCGGCGGGCCTGACGTCTGATGAGCCGGCAGCAGCGGCCGCACCGACCACAACGGATGCAAAGGAAGCTGCCGAATTCACGAAGGCCGCAAACGAGAGCGTATACGATATGCTGGATTTTGAGGATGAAAGCGAAAAGGAAAATGCGCTCAGGGGTCTTATAGAAGCACCGGAGAGCCTCGTGATCTACGATGAGAACGGAAACAAAATCTGGGATGTGGAGCAGTACAGCTTTCTCAATGAGCTTGAAAAGGCTCCGGACACCATCAATCCCAGCCTTTTCCGGAATACCCTCTACGATTCCTATGCGGGGCTTTTTGAGGTCTGCGACGGGATCTATCAGGTGAGAGGCTATGATATGGCCAATGCCACCTTCATCCGCACGGATAACGGCTGGATCGTCTTCGACGTGCTGATGTGCGAGGAGGATATGAAGGCAGCAAAGGATCTGATGGAAAAGCATTTCGGGAAGCTTGACGTAAAGGCCGTGCTTTACAGCCATTCCCATATCGATCATTACGGGGGGATCTACGGACTGATCGATAAGGAGGATGCGGCAGATCCTTCCCTGCCGCTCGATGAGCAGGTCGCATCCGGCAAGGTGGCCGTGCTGGCTCCGGAGGGCTTCCTGGAGCATGCCGTGGCCGAAAACGTCTATGCGGGGACCGCCATGGGGCGGAGAGCCCAGTACCAGTACGGTACGCTCCTTAAGGCGGATCCGAAGGGCAAGATGTCCATCGGCATCGGCCTGGGGCAGTCCCTCGGCCACAGGGGACTTCTGGCGCCGACCTATTCCGTGTCGGGAAATGAGACCGTTACCATAGACGGCCTGGAGATACAGTTCCAGCTGACGCCTAATACGGAGGCACCCGCGGAGATGAACGCTTATTTCCCGAAGTACAGGGGTCTGTGGCTTGCGGAAAACTGCACGGGGACCATGCATAACCTCTATACCTTAAGGGGAGCGGAGATAAGGGACGCCGCGGAATGGTCGAGATATATCCTGGAGGCGGAGAAGCTCTTCGGGGAAAAGACGGACGTGGTGTTCCAGTCCCATAACTGGCCGCACTGGGGGACGGAGACGATCCTGGATTATATGCAGAATACCGCGGCGGTCTACCGCTACATCAATGACCAGACCCTGCATTATATCAATATGGGATATACGGCGGAGGAGATCTCGAATACCCTCGTTCTGCCGGAGAAGCTGAACAGGCTCTGGTATACCCGTCAGTACTACGGCACCCTGAGCCATAATATCAAGGCGGTCTACCAGAGGTATATGGGCTGGTACGACGCGAATCCCGTGAATCTGAACCGCATGTCTCCGGAGGATTCCGCAAAGAAGCTGGTATCCTATCTGGGAGATACGGACAGGGTCCTGGCTCTCGCACAGCAGGATTTTGACAAAGGAGAGTACCAGTGGGTGGCTCAGATCACAAAGGAGCTCGTTTTTGCGGATCCTTCCAATCAGGAGGCGAGAAACCTCTGCGCGGATGCCCTGGAGCAGCTGGGCTACCAGGCGGAGAGCGGTACCTGGAGGAACGCTTATCTGGTGGGGGCCCTGGAGCTCAGAATGGGCAATCAGACAGACAAGATCGCTTATTTCAGTGAAAGTGACCTGGAGACAAGGGCAGCCATGACTCCGGAAATGATCTTTGATTTTATCGATATCCAGACCGATGCCATCGCCGCGGCGGATGACGATGTGACTTTGAATGTGATCTTTGAGGACCGTGACGAGAAGTATTATGTGGCAAGAAAGACCGGAGTCCTTCTCGCCTATAAGGACAGGCAGGAGGAGGATGCGGAATGCACCGTGACTCTTACGGGAGCCGGTCTTTTCGGAGTCCTGGCCGGGAATGAGGAGGATATGGACTCGATCCGGGTCGAAGGCGATATCAATGCATTCCAGCGCCTGATCAAATATATGGGCTCGCCGAAGCAGGACTTTAACATCATCGAGCCATGAAGCAGGCGAATCAGATAAAGCTGATCCTGTTTACCGCTCTTTTGGGAGGGGCCGCCGGAGCTGTGATCTGGTGCTTCCTGAAGGCTGTCGCCCTGGTGACCGGCCTGATCTGGCAGACCCTTCCCCAAAGGACCGGTATCAGCTTCCTGCCCGTCGTGATCTGTGCGGCGGGCGGGCTGCTGGCAGGAGGTTTACATAAAAAGTACGGTACCTATCCCGAAGAGCTCTCTGTCGTTATGGAGAAGATCAAACGGGATAAATATTATGATCATAAGCACATGGGGGCCATGCTCCTCTGTGCCTTTATTCCGCTGGTGCTCTGCGCAAGCGTGGGTCCCGAGGCGGGGCTTACCGGCATCATCGCAGGGCTCTGCTACTGGGTGGGGGATAACGTGACCTACGCAAGGGACCGCGCCGCGGAGCTTTCGCAGATCGGGGAGGCGGTGACTCTGGGGCAGATCTTTCATTCTCCTCTGTTCGGGATCCTGGAGGTGGAGGCTCCCGCCGGGGAGGATACCGGCGGAGAAGGGAAGGGTCTGAAAAAGGGGCAGAAGCTCCTGTATTACGGAGTTTCCACCGCGGTGAGCCTTCTGGTCGTGGAGGTGCTGAACAGGCTTTTCGGCAAGGCGATGGAAGGGTTTCCCAGCTTTTCGGAGGCTCCCGCCGGGGCGACGGATTACATTCTGCTGCTCATCTACATCCCTGCGGGCCTGATCCTCTTTCTCATCTTCGAGGTCTTTGAGAAGCTTACGAAGGAGCTGGGGGGACGTACCCCGGTGATCGTAAAGGAGCTTTTCAGCGGCATCGTCATCGGGCTTATGGGGCTTTTCCTTCCCGTGGTCATGTCCTCGGGGGAAGAGCAGATGGCGGAGATGATGGGGGAGTTCAGCGTCTATACCCCGCTTTTCCTTGCGGGGATCTGCCTTCTGAAGCTCTTTATGACCGCTTTCTGCATCAATTTCGGAATGAAAGGCGGGCACTTCTTTCCGCTTATTTTTGCATGCACCTGCATGGGCTTTTCGCTTTCGATGCTGCTTTTTGCGGAGGCGGGAGAGCACGCTGCCTTTGCCGCTGCGGCCATCACGGCCACGGTCCTCGGCGCACAGCTGAAGAAGCCCGTTGCCGCGGCGCTTCTGCTGCTTTTATGCTTCCCGGTGAAGCTTTTGTTCTGGTGCTTTTTATGTGCGGTGATCGGAAGCCGGTGCGGTACTCTGCTTAAGGAGCGTACGACGCCCAAACGATAATGGTTTTGTCGTTTACTGTGATCATAAAACGGGAGGAACTTAAAACGTGACGAATTTTCTGGGAACAGCTGTACTGCTTCTGCTCCTGATCGTAGTGATCGGATTTGCAAACGAGAAGCTCACGAAGCTTACCTATGAGATCTCGCTGATGATCTTTTCCATTGTGATCGGAGGGATCGTCACCGCTGTCGGAATGATCCTGAAGGGCACGACGGTTGCCGGCCTGCTTACGGAGATCAGGGTGTTCGATCTCAAAGGCTTTCTGATGGAGGGAGTGCTGTGCTTTATGCTCTTTGCTGGCTCCTGTCATATGAAGCTCAGGGATTTCAGGCGGCTTTTCAGACCCATCGGGATCCTTGCGGTGCTCGGCACGCTCGCTGGCGCGCTGCTTTACGGGACGCTGTTTTTTGCGTTTTCCTCTGTGCTGGGGCTTTCCTTCTCCTTCCCCATGTGCCTGATGTTCGGAAGCATCATCGCACCCACCGATCCCATCGCGGCAACGAGTATCCTGAATAAATTCGGACTACCGAAGAACATAAGCTTTGTGATCGAGGGGGAGTCTCTCTTAAACGACGGAGTCGGAGTGGCGCTTTTTGTCTGCTTCTCCGGGATGGTGACCATGGAGGCGGGAGGCGGCTTCTTTCAGGTGCTCTTCCGGGAGCTCTTCGGCGCGGTGGCCATCGGGACCGTCGTAACCCTGCTCCTGTTTCAGATCTTCTCCCGGACGGAGGACAGGTTCCGCAGGATCTTCGTGAGTCTCCTGTCCGTAGCCCTGTCCTACTTCCTCTGCGAGAAGCTTGAATGCTCCGGAGCCATCGCCTCGGTGGTATGCGGTGTGCTCTATGCCACCCTGATCGAAAGGGAGGAGGCGAAGCACGGGGCAATGGAGCTTAAGGAGTTTGAAACGTTCTGGGAGATCCTGGATAATCTGTTTAATTCCATCCTGTATGTGATCCTGGGGTTTTCCTTTGTGCATATCCTGCTGATGCAGAATGTGATCCTGCTGTCGGCTGCTGCTGTTGTCTGCAATCTGGCCGCCAGGTTTCTCAGCGTTTACGGCAGCACATTTCTGCTGGGACCGATCCCGGACGGATATGACCGCATGAGCTTTTCGAAGCTCTTTACCTGGGGAGGGCTGAGGGGAGGACTGTCCATAGCGCTGGCCATGAGCACGAATTCCATGCTGCCGGAGGATATTTACCATATCGTTCTGGGCTGCACCTATGCCATCGTGTTCTTTACCACGGTCGTCCAGGGGCTTTCCATGCGGAAGGTATATGAAACGATAAAGGCCGGGCTCAAAACACCGGCCAAAGCCTGATAAGGCTTTGCGGAGGAGAAAATGAATACGAAAAAGCTGCTTTTGAAACTGGAAAAGACCTTCCGGGAAAACGGACTGACGGAGGCTCAGGTATTATTAAAGGATGAGACCGGGCTTGAGGCGGATATCCTTGCCACAAGGCACAGGGGCTTCGGAAGCATATCCAATACCGCGGAGGGAGAGTTCTCCTTTTTTGAGGATGAGGACGGAGCTGCCCTCTTTACCTGCAGGCTGACCGTCCTTAAGGGGATAAAGGAGTCGGCGCTGCCACTGGTCTGCGCAACGATCGTTCAGGTGAACGCCGGGATCCCCCTGGGGGGCTTTGCCTACGACCCGCTGGAGGATTCTGTTTTTTATGCACTGCGCACACCCTTTCCCGCTTCGCTTTCCGAAAAGGAGCTTGCGGAGGAGGCGGATTCCTGTACGGCTCTCTCGCTTTCCGTGGCGGAGCGGTACTGTACCGGGATCATAAGAAACGCCGGGGATATCGGGATGACTGGTTAACATAATCCAAACTTTATCCATAGATCCGTCATCGTTGTTTGGCTTTGAAAAGAGGGAATATATGAATTATGTAAACATATTGCCGGAAAGCAGTCTGCTTGAGACGACGGCGCCGCCCTATGTAGGCGCGCTGGTCCGGCAGGAGGGAATGGAGAGCTGCATCCTGGCAGCCATCGGAAACGGAGCCCTTCTGGGATACGCCCTGTTTTCCCATCCGGCGGGCAGCTCGAAGGATGTATGGCTGGAATACCTTTACACAAGGGAGGACATCAGGGAGACCGGTGTCGCCACAGGGCTTCTGGATTACGGAAGCGAATACATGAAAAAGAAGGGAGTCGCAAACATCCTCTGCCGGATGTATCTGAAATTCGGGGAAGCAAAGGATGCGGTGCAGTTCTTCCTTCACAGGGACTTTATTCCCCTTTCCCTGAACGGGAGGCTTTTAGCGTACCGGTATCGGGATATGACGGATTCCGGCTTCTTTGACATCATCGGCCGAAACAGGAAAAAACTCCCTCCCTCCGTATCCGCGGCGGAAGCGGGGAAAAAGAGCCTGAACGCTCTCCTTGCAAAGCAGAGGGAGACTGGATTCTCCTTTGAGAACAAGGATCTCGAGGCAGGCTGCTCCCGCTTTATGAAGGATGGGGAGGAGATCGAGGCCGCCATGATCGCGAAGGTCATCGGGGATAAGACCCTTTATGCGGAAAGCCCTTATATGACACCGAAGGCGCGGAAGAAAAACCTGTTTCCGATCCTCTTTTCCGATGTGGTGGCTGAGGCGAAAAAAAGCTTTGAGGACGATTTTCTGATCCTTGTATCCTTAAACGACGACAGTGCCTATTACGGTATGATGCAGCTCTTTAATCCGCCGGAAAGAGAGTACCTGGAGCAGGTATATATGCGGTGTCTGATGCTTGAGAAAGGAAAGAAGAAATGAGCGGGAAAAGTGAAGAGACCGGAGGGAAGAGAGCATGAGCGGAACAGATGAGAAGGCCGGAGGGAAGAGAACATGAGCGGAACGGGTGAAGAAACCGGGAAAAAGATCATAACGATCCGGGAAGAGCTTTTTCAGACAGCTCCCGTTCAGAAGGAGCAGACGGCTCAGAATGCCCCGGCGGCTCCGCTGCAGCAGCAGACGGAGAATGCGGAAAGGGTCAGGCTTTTTTCAAAGGCGGAGGCGGTAAGCCTTCAGACCGTGCTGGCGGAGAGCTATACGGTCCGGGATGAAGAGCTGGACGATCAGGAGCTGCAGAAGCAGCAGTACGAAAAGAATCAGGTTCTGGCCGACCTGCTGGATATGGCGGTGGAGGAGAACCTTTCCGGATACGCCGAGAGACGGGATGAG
Source organism: uncultured Lachnospiraceae bacterium (assembly GCA_902782575.1). Classification (GTDB taxonomy): domain Bacteria; phylum Bacillota; class Clostridia; order Lachnospirales; family Lachnospiraceae; genus NK4A144. The sequence continues at coordinate 10,612 of CACZNS010000012.1, read as the reverse complement.
CAGGAGCAGGGGAGAGCGGAGATCCTAAGGAGGATCCCTGAGGCGCATATCTTAAAGCCTGTAGAGCGGCTGGAGCGGGACCGTGTGGTGAGAACCCTGAAGATGGACGAGATCACCAGACAGCACATTCTGAAAAGCGAGAAGACCCTGAAGGAGGTGCTTGATACCTACACGCGTAAGGAGGAGAGGGATAAGACCGCGAAGGAGGCCAAGGAATTCCTGCTTCACTTCAAGGCCCTGAAGGAGGATCTGGTGAAGGATCCCTTCCTGACCGCGTATGAGAAGGCGAAGCGTCTGTACCGGATCGCAAAGCCCTACAGCGGCATCGTGGCACAGTATAAGGAAATATACGTGTCCGGTCTGGATAAGACCGCCAGGATGGATGAGATCGCGGAGCTGATCGTGCGGTTTGATTCTCTGGTGAACCTGGCAGAGAGCGGGGAGCTTACCGAATACGGGGAAGAATCAAAGGGACTTTTCAGGACGCTGGGACTGCTTGGAATGCATGGAGAGAAAACGGCGCATGAGAAGCTCTTCGGGGAAAATGAGGACCGGGAAGTCCTGGAGAGGCTGAAAAGCAAGGCCAGAAGGATCGATAAGAAGCAGGAGGAGGAGAGGGCGGAGATCTCCCAGAGCGAGATGAACGCGGATCAGCTCTCCGGCGTGTACGCCATCGACAGATGGCTGGTGGGGAATTTCCAGAAGTCCGGAGGCAGCGCGGCTTTTCTGGACAGGATCCTTTCTCTTCCGGACAGGGAAAGGCTCCTCATGTATTATCTGGTCCAGAAGGGGAGACTGGAGAGTCCGGATGCCGTGGATATCACCCTCTCGCAGCTGACCTACGTCCCCGACGCGGAGAAGTTTAAGACCGCTGCCTCGACCGGGAAATATCTCGGCTTCAAATCCGTGATAGCCTGGGAAAAGCTGGAGGCGGCTCTGGAGATCATCGGCCATGAGGATATCGCTCTCACGGTAAAGTCTCTGGCCTGCTTTGCGGGAAATGCGGAAAAGAACCGGCTTGAAGCCGTGCAGGAGCAGGACAGAAGACAGAAGGAGCTCGGGAATAAGGAGCTGACGGAGGAGGAAAAGAAGGAGCTGGAGGAGATCGGGCGGACAGAGGCCGAGATCAGCAGACTGGAGACGGAGCGGAACAGATGCCTGAAGCAGTATCTGCATACACTCGGGCAATGCAAGATCGCCATTATCGAGCGGGACGAAGCCTGGTTTCATAAGGAAAAAAAGAAGAAAAATGTGGAAGATAAGGCGGCGGAGGCCGTAAACGCGCTGAATGAGCTGAAAAAAGCGGATTATGAGCTGACGGAAAAGCTCAGTACCTGCTATGAGGCCTACACCGGAAATCCCGAGGTGCCGCAGCTTATCTCGGTGGATGAAAAGGGCGAGATATTAAACGAGATCCCTTCCGCTTATGAAGAAAAGGAATCCCAGATGCCCGAGTTTGTGTTTGCACAGGCTTCGAGCCTGATGGCGAAGATCGATAAGATCCCCTCCATCTGGGGCGGCAGCCTGGGCGGTCCGGTCGCCACGCTCGCGGGAACGGCGGGGCTGAATATGCTGGGCGGCACATTCTTCACCATGCAGGGGATCATGGGGGCGATCACGGGCGTGACGGGGATCATCGGGCTGATCGGACATATGCAGTCCGGTCTGGGCGCCAGCGATATCCTGGCGGATGTGGTGAAGATGGGCTCCACCGCTCTCTCGGGGACCTGGGGCCCCGTATCCGGAATCATGAACACCCTGCTTGCGGTACCGAAGGCGATGAAGAGCACAGGTATGGCATCAGAAGCCCTGAAAACCGCCACCGGGATCATCACAACGGCGGTGGCTGCCTGCGCAGCGACTGTAAACGCGGTAAAGCTTGCGGCAGACGGGGTCGAGGTTGCGAGGGATGTAAAGCATATCGTCCATCTGACCGCTGCGGAGCACCGTTTCCGGAAGCTGGAAAAGGCGGGGAGTCTGCAGGGTGACGATGCGGCGTATGCGGACAACATCCTGAAGATCAGAAACAGAAAAGAAGCGCAGAAGCTTGCAAGCGACGAATTCTCGGTTCTTTTGGACTCTGCCAGTCTGGGAGTATCCCTGTGCACTCTGTTTGCACTGCCGGCGGCACCTTTGATCGTGCTGGGCTGGACTGTCTTATCCGTCGGGTGCGCGGTCGGGAACAAGATCGCCAATTATCTGGCGGATAAGCATAATAAGAACGCGGCCGCGGAGGAATACCTGCGGCTGGACGACATTTCGGATCTGGGACTTCCGGAAGGATATCAAGAGCTTGATAAAAAAACAAAAGAGGAATATCGTGAACGGATGAAGGAGCATATGGCTGCGGAGCTGGGCTTCACCTCATCGGCAGGCCTGTATAAGCATATGATGAAAAACTATGCGCAATTCCTTTACCGGAACCTCTTCTACAGGGACGGGGATGAATCAAAGCCCATCCTGGACCCTGAGAAGAAGGAAACACTGAATGACTATGATGAGGAAACGGGGCAGCTGATACCGGTTGAGAAGGAAAAGCTTCCGGACATGTCCCTTGCCTGCTATCAGCTGGTAAAGAGCCTGGGGCTGAAGGTCCGGTATCCGGAAACTGCCGGCGGCTCCGGGAAGCCCACTGAGGCTCAGATCATGGCAAAGCTTGGGGGATAAGAAATCGATATGGATCAGATCATAAAAAAACAGAGGAAAGCTCTGGAGGAGCTTGCAAAAAGACTGAAGGAAATGAGGATCGCCGCAGAGCCCGCGGGAGATGAGCAGGAAGCCCTGTCCCTCCTTTTAAGCGGCGTTACGGACCGGCAGGAGGTCTTTGCGGACATAGCCTTTATGCCCCAGAGGGAGGAGATGGACGGCATTTCCTATTGTATCCTTCAGTCGGAGCTTTTGAACCTTGAAGGCCTTAAGGGGGAAGAAGCCGGAAATGTCTGTATCGGTCTTGCTTCGGTGAATTCCACCCTTCTGGGAGGGGGCTACAGCCTGGAGATCACCGAAAATGACGACGATACGGTAAGCGTGGGCAGGCTTCTCTACCGTTATATACTGCCCCTCGTACCGGAATACGACGGGGAACACCTGGTGCAGACGCTTTTACAGGCGATCCTGCTGGTCTCCTCGGATCTGAAGAGCACATTTCCTGCGCTTTTATCCTATATCCGGGGCGAGGTAAGTCCGGAGGAGTTCTTCAAGGAAATGTATGAATAACAGGCTGTTTGGAATGTCATTCGGAAATATCAGAAAATACAGGGAATATGTGTTTTATGCGGCGAAGGCAAGGCTTCGCTCGGAGGTGGCCAACTCCTACCTGAACTGGATCTGGTGGATCCTTGAGCCTCTTTTGAACATGGTGGTATATATCATTGTGTTCGGGTGGCTTTTTAAGGTGCAGGAGGAGTATTTCCCGCTGTTTCTCTACATCGGGATCAGCATGTGGAATTTCTTTTCAAAGAGCGTGATCGGCAGTGTGGGGCTGGTCAAAAGAAACCGGGATATCATCACAAAGATCTATATCCCGAAGTCGGTGCTGCTCTTTAAGGACATCCTGGTAAATCTCTTTAAGATGCTCCTGTCCTTTGTGATCATGGTGGTCATGATGCTATTTTACGGAGTAAGGATCGGCCCGTACTTTTTATATGTACTGCCGGTCTTGATCACGCTGTTTGTCTTTACCTTCGGCATATCCTGTTTTATGCTGCATCTGGGCGTGTATTATGAGGATCTGGAATATTTTATCAGCGTGCTGTTAAACATCTTTATGTATTTTTCCGGGATCTTTTATTCCATAGAGCGTTTTCTTCCGGGGCTTGCGGGGCGCATCGCCGTGACGGCCAATCCCGTCGCCTTTCTGATCCAGCAGATGCGCAGCGCGATGATCTATGACAGGAGCGTATCGGTGAAATGGCTTCTGATCTGGCTCCTGATCTCTGCCGGGCTTTCCCTTTGCGGGGCTTTATTGATCAAGAGGAATGAAAACAACTATGTCAAGCTGCGGTAGGACCCGGTCTCCGGGTACCGGCGCGGATTTATCGGGAAGCGGCGGAAGGGTGTATCCTGCTATGCTGTATCGGTATGATCATGAGTGATATTGCTTTAAGTGTGGAGAATCTGAAAATCGTATATATGCCCTATCACAGTATGCAGATCCGGAATCTTCTGGGAGGCGGGCAGACAAAGCTGAAGCCTATCGAAGCCGTCAGGGATCTGTCTTTTTCCGTAAATAAAGGAGAAGTGGTGGGGATCGTCGGGAAGAACGGGAGCGGGAAGACCACGCTGCTGCGGGCCATTGCCGGGGTGTTTGCGCCGGATGAAGGAAGGATAGACCTGCACGGAAGCCGGGTTTCCCTGATGGCGCTGGGGGTGGGCTTCGACCCGGAGCTTTCCGGGCGGGAGAACATCGTGCTCTCCGGGATGATGCTGGGCTTTTCCAGGAGAGAGATCCGGGAGAGGCTTGAGGAGATCGTTGCCTTTTCCGAGCTGAACGAGTTCATTGATTATCCGGTCAGGACATATTCCAGCGGGATGTACTCCAAGCTTGCCTTCTCCATCACATCCTTTCTGGAAACCGATATCATGCTGATCGACGAGGTCTTGAGCGTCGGGGATCTGGCCTTTCAGGAAAAGAGCCGCAAGAGGATGAGAGCCCTGATCGCGGAGCACAGGCACACGGTGCTCATCGTGTCTCATAATATCGGCCTGTTACAGGATGTGTGTGACAGAGTCCTCTGGATGGACCGCGGTACGCTGCGCTGCATGGGGGAAGCGAAGCAGATCCTCAGAGAGTATAACGACCTTATGCTGGACCGGAAAAGCGCAGGCGGGAGCGCGGCTGAGACAGGAGAAGGGGAAGACCGGCATGTCTGGCTGTTCGGAAGCTGGGAGGATGACTGGAAGAGAGCCTCGGAGGCGGTTCCGGAGCTTAGGGAATGCTTTGAAGGGGAGCTGGATCAGTGGGTCAATCAGGATTTCCGGAAGCTTGAAAAGAAGACGGTGGTCCTTGCGGGAGGATACTTTACCCACAACAGCGCGAAGCTGAAGGAAATGTATGATCTGAAGGATGAGCAGATCCTGTCCTTCAGAAGCTGGCTCGGCACAAAGCTTTCGGATCCGGATACGGAGATCAGGCCCGTCAGAGTCCGGCTGGAGGCGTCCACGGTCTGCCAGCTGAACTGCAGGGACTGCTACATGCGGAAGGAAAACAGCGGGATCGTCGGTACGGGGCTGCTGACCCTTGCGCATTTCAGGCAGTTTCTTTCGGAGAATCCTTATGTCCGGGAGATCGAGCTCTCAAACAGCGGAGAGGTTTTCCTGAATCCGGAGCTCATCGGGATCCTGCAGCATGCCTATGAGAAAAAGGTCGGGATCACACTGGGAAACGGAGTGAATCTGAACACTGCCTCGGAGGAGCAGCTGGAGGCGCTGGTGAAATACGGAGTGCGGTATATATCCGTTTCCATCGACGGTGCGACGCAGGAGGTTTATGCCGAATACCGGAGAAACGGGGATCTGAATCAGGTCCTCGCGAATATCCGCTCCATCAACCGGTTCAAAAAGAAGTACCGTTCCGAGACCCCGGAGCTGCAGTGGCAGTTTGTTGTCTTTGAGCACAACAGGCATGAAAAGGAAAAGGCGGAGGCCATGGCGGAGGAGCTCGGCATGAAGTTCCGCTTAAAGCAGGACTGGGGCGGCTACCGGGAGCAGGAGGAGTATGAGGCAGCAGGGTCCGGCGGTGCGGCGGAGCCCAGCGGAAGCGGTGAAGCGGGCGGCTTTGAAGGAAGCGGCGGCTCTGACGGCTCTGACGCGGAGGCGGTGGAGATCAGCGGGGACTGCGCCCAGATGCTCTTTTCTCCGCAGATCAACTGGGACGGGAGACTGCTTGGCTGCTGCAGAGTGTTTAAGGAGGAGTGGGGAGTCAACGTATTTGAAACCCACAGCTTAAGCGAGGCGCTGAAAAACAAACTGTACAGGCAGGGCTTATGCTCTCATCTGAAGAGGACATCCCTTCCGGATGGGGACATGCCATGTCTGCATTGCGATGATAAAAACAAATTTCTGATCTGAGGCAGGTATCATGAATCAGACTACACCTGAAGTATCGGTGATCATACCGGTTTATAATTCGGCTTTGTATCTGGAGGAATGCTTAAACAGTGTTCTGAACCAGACTCTCCGGGATATCGAGATCATCTGCGTGGATGACGGGTCGACGGACGGATCCCTGGAGATATTAAGACAGTTCGAAGCGGAACACGGGATCATCCTGCTCACCCGCTCCCACCGGGGCGTTTCCGCGGCAAGGAATGCGGGGATCGACAAAGCCTCCGGTAAATTCCTGTATTTTATGGACAGTGATGATGTATTAAGGGAGGATGCCCTGAAAAAGGCTGTTCGTTTCGCGGAAAGCAGAAATCTGGATATTACGCATTTTAACGGGGTTACGTTTACGTTAAGCAATGAATTCGGGGGGGTCGTTATTGAGCAGAACACCCTGATGAAACGAGAGCATCAATATCCGAAGCTTATGACAGGCGCGGAGATGATGGAGTACTTTTTCAGGAACAATGAATACTGGATGACAGCCTGGCTGTATCTTTACCGGAGGTCCTTCTGCAGGGAACACAACCTGCGCTTTTATGAGGGGATCATTCATGAGGATAACCTGTTTGCATTTCTTTGCCTGTTGTCAGCCGACCGCTGCGCTTATATTCCCGAAACCCTGTACCGGAAGCGGATCCGTCCGAACTCCATCACAACGGTACCGGTAAGCTTTGATAATGCCTATGGCTATTTTATCTGCCACAGGGAAATGCGGGATTATCTGGCGGAGCACCACCCGGGGAGCAGCTTTGGCGCAGCCGAAGCCATCATGATGAAGGAGCTTTCCGAAAGCAGGAGGGTCTATTCCCAGCTGAGCAGAGAAGAGCAGTTTCGCTTTTACAGCCTGCCTTACGGGGAGCAGATCGCTTTTCGTACCCTGGTGGCGGATTACTTTACAACTGCTGCAAGCGTGCCTGTGAAGGAGGAGGTCAGCCGTGAATCCGGCGAAGAAGGATCACGGGGCACGGAGGAAAAGGAAATTTCCGGATCGATCATCCAACCCGGAAAAAGCAATAAATGGGTCCGGTTCCTCAGAAGCATTTTTCATAAGCTGCTTCCTTCCTCAAGATATAATGTGGCCTGGAGCTATCAGCATCTGACCGCGCAGCTGCAGGTGCAGACGGAAATGCTCGGGCATCTGATGTCCATGGATTGCAATACCAGACAGGCACTGTATGATAACAGCGCAAAGCTTCAGGACAATCATAATCTGTTTGAATCGGGCCTGAGAACCATAATAGATAAAAATGAGGAGATCTCGGAACGGGAACGGGTCAGGATCGATGAGGCCGCAGCCGCAAGCAGGGAGCAGCAGAGCCGGACGGAAAATATGCTGCATAATCTATCCTATTCCGTGGAGGCTTCTCTGGCATCCGAAACCCTGCCATCCCGTCCTGAAATGGATCCGAATGAACAGGGATCATACCTGAAGGCTCATCTCTTACGGGATGGGGATCATTCTGTGACGCCGGATATTTCCATCATTATTCCCGTGTATAACGTGGCGGAATATCTTGCGGACTGTCTCGAAAGCATTCCTGCAGAGACCTCTGTCAGGATCGAGATCATCTGCATCAATGACGGTTCAACGGATCCTTCTCTTTCCCTGCTGTTATCCTATGCGGAGAGGGATCAGAGGATATCGGTCTATACACAGCGGAATCAGGGCCTTTCGGCCGCGCGGAATGAAGGGATCTGCCATGCGCGGGGAAGGTATCTTTATTTTCTGGACAGCGATGATAAGGTGAATATGGCAGTACTTCAGCGTATGCTGGAGGTCGCGGATGCGGATGATCTCGATTTTATCATGGGAAACGCTTCTGTTTTTTATTCCGGTGAAGAAAACAGTGGAGATGCACAGTGGCAAAAGGAATATTTTAACAGAAGCGGGACATATGAAGAGCTGTATACCGGACCGGGCTTGTATGCTTTATTGAATGAGAACAAGGATTATACGGTGTCGGTATGGCTTTATCTGATCAGGAAGGACTTCATTCTGCAGAGATCCCTCTGGTTTGTGCCGGGAGTTTTATATGAGGACAATTCCTTCGCGTTCCGGATGTATCTCATGGCGGAAAGGGCGAGATACCTGCCGGAGATCATATGCTTTCATCGTGTGCACAGAGAATCTATCATAACGAAGGGCATGGATTTCGGATATGTCAGGGATATTTACTATAATTATATGGATATGACAAGGTCCCTGGAAGAAAAAAAGAAACTGACCTGGGAGGAAAGAAGAGCGTTTGAGACGGGACTGGAGAATATGAAGGGTTTTGTTGCAGATTCCTTTCAGATGCTTGATCTTTTAGAAAAAAAGAAATACCTGTCTCTCACAAAGCCTGTCAGGCGCAGCTTTGAGGCGGAGATACTGGGTGCTTCGATGACAGGAGAACCGGCCTGGCATGAGGACTTTATAGCCTCCCGGCTTAAGAACCCCGGAATGATCCCGATGGAGCTTATGGAAGGGGCTCTTCTTCTTTCCGGCAGGGAGGAAGCCCTGAAAAGGCTTCCGAAGGGCGGGATCGCGGCTGAAGTAGGAGTGATGTACGGGGATTTTTCGGAAAGGATCCTTGATATAATAAAACCAGAACACTTCTATGCGATCGACGGTTTCTGGACAAAGGATATCTGGGGCAGAAAGGATCTGCTGAGATCCGGCCTGTCCCAGAGGGAGTGGTATGAGAAACGCTTCAGGGAGCGGATCCCGGGGCAGGTAACGATCTGCAGTGGGCTTTCCTGGGAGGAGCTGGAAAAATTCGAGGACGATTACTTTGATTATATCTATATTGATGCATCCCACCAGTATGAGGATGTGGTAAAGGATATAGCTGCCGCTGTCAGGAAAACAAAAAACGGAGGGATCATCCAGTTTAATGATTATACGATCTGGGATTCCTTTATGGAGACGTATTATGGCGTGATCCCTGCGGTAAATGAAATGATCAGGAACACAGGCTCCAGAGTGCTTTATTACTGTCTAGGCGAGAATGGCTTCGATGATATCGTGGTTCGCCTGAATAAGTAAGGGCTGGATAAAAGGATGAAGCAATTCTTTTTGAACCGGAAAACAGAGAAGCTGGCTTTTCTGATGCTTGTTATTTCAGAAATGATATCTGTCCTAACGCTTCGGTTTTATTATGCGGATGGAGGTTTTTTTCTTGTTGATCTGTTAGGTAAAAAGTATAGCAGAATCCTCCCTGTTACGAATGATTACGCTGTCTTCAGGATCTCTTCCAATATGATCAATCAGATCCCCGCATCTGTTTATATCACGCTGTCTGAGACTGTCAATATGAAGGTACTGAATCTTCTTTTCGGGATCCCTTTGTGTTTTAACTGGGTTTGGGGCATATTGATCTGCTTTCTGCTGAGCAGAAAATACGATTATCGAAAGCAGCTGATCATTCCGGTCGGCTTCTATGTACTTTTCTGCATTCCGTCAGAAATATTCAGCATTAATCCGGCGTTAACCGCTTATTGGACAATTCTGATCCTGTATTATATTATCATCATTCCCAAAAGAGCCGGGGCAGGGAGATTCCTTGCTTCCGCGGTAGCGGTTCTGATCGCGGCGGCCTCGCATGAAACCTTCATAGTCACCGCACCGGTTCTGATATTGATCATTTTCTTTGAAATGCTTGTGTTTAAGGACGGTATGGATAAGGTCTACGGAACGGTGATCGCTCTTTCGGTGCTTGCCGGGATGATTTACGATATTTCTTTTTTGCGATCACATGACGCGGCAGAATCTCTGTACATTTCACATCTGCTCGAGATCATAAAAAACGGGAAAATCTTCTGTACGGGCCTCACATATTCATTTCTGGGGCTGATCTTTATTTTGATATGCAGGCAGATCCAAAACAGGAGCCTGGCCGTCCTGATCATACTCTGCATCTGTTACACGGGGATAAGATTATTGCTTCATATCAGCGATCCCGGAGCGGAATATCGGACCAGGTCATTGATCACCTTTGCCTCGGCGGGAGGAATTATGCTGTCATGGATCTTATACAGATTTGAAGGGAAAATCCGTGTAAAGCCGGACTATTCCGGTATAGCCGCGGTGATAGCGGTGGTTTGTATTTTCCAGAGCATATGGTCGGTATGCAGTTCCGTGGAATGGAGCGGTTATATCCGATCCTTCCGGAAAACCCTGTCTGCCGGAAAAGGAATGATCTATGCCGAAGAGTTATATGACAATAAATACAACTGGTATTGGACGCCGCCTTCCCTTTCGCTGCTTCTTCAAAAGGACAGTGGGATCAAAGCCCTGGTCCTGCCGCAGGATCCGGAAATGGTATACTGGGATGGGGCGCGGTTATATATTCCTTTTATTTATGTTGATGAACGCGTGTATGACATCCGGGAATTGAGAGAATGATCCCGATACCCGGGGCAGGAGAAAAGCGGGGCGCGGGGCATCGGAGCGAGGGGGAAGAGATGAAGAGAAGAGTAGTTGCAGCAGTTTTGGCCTGTCTTATGAGCGGTATGCTTCTTGCGG
>CACZNS010000011.1 GCA_902782575.1 uncultured Lachnospiraceae bacterium | reverse complement strand
TAACGGTTCCTGATGATGACCTCCCTGTATATATAAAATAATCAAGATAACCCACCACCTTTGGTGGTGGGAATATCTTGATTTCGGGTGCGGGGTTATAAGCCCCGTACCCGGAGAGCTGCGTTAGCAGCGATTTTATAACGAGCAAAAAGCGAAGCGTTTGCGAGTTTAACAAACAGCCGGCATCTGAGCCCGAAATACTGAATCGGGTGACAGATGCCGGTTTTTTTGTTATGATAGTTCAATATGAGAATGGCGCAGGACGTCGTTGCAGGGATCGGATTAATATGAGTGATTGGATAACAGTCGTTGATGACGACACGGCAAATTTAAGAATGGCAAGCCACATTCTGAGCGGTGAGCAGCTCAGGGTCAGCTGTCTGCGCTCCGGAGAGGAGCTGATGGGATTCCTGGAGACAAACAGCCCGGATCTGATCCTGCTGGATGTGCACATGCCGGGACTGAGCGGCTTTGATACCCTTGAGAGGATCAGGGATATGGAGAAGCAGATCCCCGTGATCTTTCTTACCGCCGATGACGATGCGGATACCGAGACAAAGGGATTGTCTCTCGGTGCGCTGGATTTTATCAAGAAGCCTTTTGTCCCCGAGGTGCTGCTGATCCGTGTCCGCCATACCATCGACCTGATCCGCCTGCAGGCGGATCTCTCAACCGAAGTGGAGCGGAAAACGGCCGAGCTTCTTGCGGAGCACGAGAGAAACGAGCGCATGTCCATGCAGATCGTTAAGACCCTTGCCAGCGCCATTGACGCAAAGGACACCTATACCAACGGCCATTCGGCCAGAGTCGCTTTTTATTCGCGGGAGATCGCCCGCAGGGCGGGCTTTACGGAGCAGGAGCTGGAGGAGATCTATATGATGGGTCTGCTCCATGATGTGGGAAAGATCGGCGTTCCGGATGTGATCATCAATAAGCCGGCCAAGCTTACGGCGGAGGAGTACGATACGATCAAGACCCATCCCGTCATGGGAGCCCGGATCCTGAAAAATATCACGGAGTTTCCGAAGCTCGTGACCGGTGCGCGCTGGCATCATGAGCGTTACGACGGCACCGGCTATCCGGACGGCCTCACAGGGGAGGATATCCCGAAAGAAGCAAGGATCATCGCGGTGGCGGATGCCTACGATGCGATGACGAGCCGCAGGAGCTATCGGGATGTGCTTCCTCAGGATAAGGTCCGCAGAGAGATCGCCGGCGGAAAGAAAATGCAGTTTGACCCGGTCTTTGCCGATATCATGCTTTCCATGATCGATGCGGATCCGGATTACAGGATGAGGGAGATATAAGTGGAGAAAGAGCAGCCGGAGCAGGAAGGACTTAAAATATCCCATCTTGTGATCCTCATCACCTATACCATATTATCCGCTGTCCTGACCATGGAGACCGTCCTGATGGACTGGGAGCTGTGGATGATCCCTCTGATCCTGGGGGGTGTTCTGATCGCCTGGAGTGTCCATATCCTGCAGAAGCTGCCGGAACATGCGAGGCTCCTGCTCTTTTCTTCCCTGATGATGGCAACCTTCTTTTATTACGGTATTCACAGGACCAGCTTTTATGATCTCGCTCCCGTGATGATCCTTGTGATCATGATCTTTTCCATGACGGGAGAAACCACCCTGGTCAATCTGGGCATGGTGACCTACTATGTGACAATCCTCTACGATTTTTTCACGGCCATGCAGGTCAGTGAGGGCGACGAAGTGCTGATCATCACACGGACGATCCTTCATCTGATCCTGGTCTTCATGGCAGGATATGTGGCGAAGGTCATGATCCGCAAGCAGAGGGGCGAGCAGAGGCTCTTGACCGGAAGGATCAGGGAATTGGTAGAGGAAAACCGGCGCACGGAGGATTTCCTCGCGAACGTATCCCATGAGCTGAGGACCCCCATCAACGCGGTGACCGGGATCACGGCAGTCATGATGAAGAAGGAAAAGGATCCCGATCTCAGGGAGGATCTTCTGAGCGTGCGCCGTGCCGGCAGAAGGCTTTTTGATACCATTGGAGACATCCTGGATTTCACGGAGATCGATACCGGAAGGATCCGGGTCAGCGAAGAACCCTACATGATCTCCTCCACGATAAACGATCTGGTGACGGAAAACAGGCTCCTCTTCCGGGATGGAGAGATCGAGGTGATTTTTGACGTGGATGCCGGGATCCCGGCGAAGCTTGTGGGAGATGAGGATAAGATCAAAAAGATCCTGAGGCACCTGCTGGCAAATGCCATCAAGTTTACAAAGGACGGAGGCGTTTATACCAGGATTTATCCGTTAAAGAAGCCCTACGGCATCAATCTGTGCATCCAGGTGACGGATACCGGTGTGGGAATCACCCGGGAGGAAGCCGAAAAGATCACGGAGCGCTTTTACCAGGCGGACTCCGGAAGGGGGCGGATCGCAGGCGGCCTGGGGCTGGGGCTTCCCATCGTGAGCGGGCTTACCCAGGCAATGGGAGGCTTTTTAAGGATCGAGAGCGAAAAGGATAAGGGCACTACGATCCATGTCAGCATCCCGCAGACAGTGGACGATCCCTCTCCCTGCATGATGGTGGAGGATAAACGGGATCTCTGCCTTGCCTGCTTCCTGCGGCCGGAAAAATACAAGGTACCGGAGGTGAGGGAATTCTATAACGAGATGATCCGGAACCTTGTAAGAGGTCTGGACATTGTGCTTCACAGAGTCGACAGCGTGGACGATCTGGAAAAGCTTCAGCGTATCTACCGGTTCAGCCATCTCTTTATCGGCTCCCAGGAGTATGAGGAAAATGCGGACTATTTCGAGACCGTGGATGATCAGATCGAGGTGATCGTGGCGGCAAACGAGGACTTTATCCCCAGGGAAAAAAGCCGGGTAAAGATCCTGAGAAAACCCTTCTACTGTTTCCCGGTGGCGACGATCCTGAATTCGGGCGCGGAGCAGGAAGGGTACGATACCATGATGCAGCGGCAGATCATCTGCCCCGGTGTGAAAGTGCTGGTGGTGGATGATGAATCGATGAACCTGATGGTGGCCGAGGGGATCTTCCGCGAGTACGGCATGACGGTGCGCACCGCCTTAAGCGGCATGGAGGCGCTTCAGATCTGCAGCCGTGAGTCCTTTGACATTATCTTTATGGATCATATGATGCCGGGCATGGACGGCGTGGAAACCATGAAACGCCTGAAGGAGCAGGATCCGGACGGCGGAAGAAACATGGTGATCGTGGCGCTGACGGCCAATGCCGTGAGCGGGGCGAAG
>CACZNS010000010.1 GCA_902782575.1 uncultured Lachnospiraceae bacterium | reverse complement strand
GAATAATGAATTTCTGCGAATTGGGCCGTGTAAAAGGCCCTTTTATCTTTCGTGAAACGTAGTTTTTTGGTAGTAAGAAAATGTTTATCGGCTAAGATATGCCGCATTATGCCGCAGTTCTGCGCTTATATGCAAGCCCCCAACTGGGTGGTGCCGTGACAGTTCCTTACGGATCCTCAAGTATTTCAACGATCCCGTCGTAGTCGAATCTCTCCGCCCTCTCCTTCAGCTCCTGCAGCCTCTTTTTTTCGCTGTCCGGAACAGCATAGCCGTCAAGCTCCCGAAGGATCTCTTCCACCGCGTCGCAGTCCATATCCTCCGCCGCTTCACGCAGCCTTTCAAACAGGCTTTGCAGCAAAGCTTCATCCGCGGGGGGCTTATCCGGGGCATCCTCCTCCCCGCCGCCGAAGATCCCGTCAAGGATCTGCCGGTACCTCCGATAATCCTTCAGGAAGGGCTCATGATGCTCTCTGATGTAATCAATGTCGGAAGACTTTCCGGCATCCTCCAGACGCTGGGCTTCCTCCGAAAGCTCCATCGCTCCGATCAGCTTCGCGGAGCTCTTCAGGGCATGGACCTTTATCGTATAATCATCCCACTTCTCCGCCTCATAAAAGCCCTGAAGCTCGGAGGACTTGCCGGGGACCGACTCATAATAGATCTTAAGCACCGTCCGGAAGGCCTCCTCGGAGCCGCTGTTCTTTATGGCAGTCTCTCCGTCGATCCCTTCGATCCCCAGGTACCAGGCAGGCTCCGCCTCCCCGCTCTTTTCGTCAGGGACTTCCTCGGCGTTCCCGCCGTCTTCGCCCTCCTCCTCCGGACTTTCTTCCGCTTCCGTCTCCTCTGCGGCCTCCTCCGGGGCACTCTGCCCCGATCCCGTCCCCGCTGCCTCCATCAGAGCCGCCTCATCATATTCGGTGATGAAGGAGCCGATATTATAGGACTTGTTCGATTTTACGAAATACAGGATACCGAAGGTGCCGGGACCGCAGTTGGAACAGATCGCGGCGGAGGCCTGCATGAAGATCACATGTTCAAAAAAGGCATACCGGCTGACCTCCTCCTTGATCCATAGAAGGGTCTCCGCGGGAAGATCCACATAGGTGATAAAGACCACCTCGGAATCCGGGATGATATCCACCGGGAAAACGGAGCGGATGTATTTCTTATAAGCAGACCTCGTCCTTCCCATCCAGATACCCCCGATGCCCGTCATGTTGTCCCGGATGGTCAGGCTCGGGTGCAGATTAAAGGCCCTGGCGAACCTGCTGACCCTCTGGCTGATAAGCCCTCTCTTTGCGATATACTCCGTGGTTTCCATCACAAAGCTGCACTTCAAGCGCTGCCGGATGATTTCCAGCTCCTGCACGATCTCCGGCACCGGGAGATTCTGCTGGGCCAGCTTGCAGGCGATCATACACAGGATCCCCGTTGCGCTGGAGACACATTCCGAATTGACCACCGTAACGTTGTCAAAGGATTTCGCCGTCTCTGTAGAGATCTTATAATCCTCGCTCATGCTGGTGGTAATGGCGATATGGATGATATGATGGGCCTTCTTTAAGACCTCGGCAAAGAATTCCGTATAATCCTCTCCGTCCGGAGGGAAGGATACCGCGCTCTTTCCGGTGTACATATAGCGTATCAGCTCATCGGAGCTCATCTGCACATTGTCCTTAAACACTCCCTCCTCCGTCCGGATCTTAAAGGGAATGATGTGCAGGTTCAGCCGCTCTGTGATATCATCCGGCAGGTCGCAGAGGCTCGTTACGGTAATGGCCACGGGCTCCTTGCGGACATATCCGTCCAGGGTATTGATGTCGTCCGCCAGGCTCACCATCTTGCTCCTGAGGATCACCTTTTCCCTGGGCAGATGGGTCATGAGCATTTCCTCCAGAGCCGCCCCCGAGACCGGCTTCACGAGATATCCGTCGAAGCCCGCCCTGCTGTAGAGCTCTCTGGTCTCGCTTCCCGCGTTGGCCGTGAGGACGATCACCGGAGTGGACCGGTTCAGGCTTCCGCTCTGGTCTCTTAAATGCTCCAGACACTCTATACCGTCCATGCCCGGCATCAGATGATCCATGAGGATCACGTCATAATGGTGGACATTGCACAGATCCAGGGCCCGGCTGCCGCTGTCGGCCGTATCGATGTTCATCTCGGTACCGTGCATCAGCCTGCACTCCACCTCCAGGTTCATTTCATTGTCATCCACGATCAGGATCCTTGCCTCGGGAGCCTGGAAGCTGCTCTCGTAGACGGTCCTCGCTTTGATTCCCTGATTGTGGATGTTCAGCTCCCCAATGGGCACAGGATCGGAAACACCCTGGATGATGGTGGCGGTAAAGGTACTGCCTTCGCCGTAGATACTGTTCACCTTGATATCGCCGCCCATCAGCTCCACCAGCTGCTTGACGATGTTCAAGCCCAGCCCGGTTCCCTCTATGTACCGGTTCTTCTTTTCATCCACCCGCTTGAACGCGTCAAAGAGATGGGGCAGCGCCTCCTTCTTGATCCCCATTCCCGTATCGGAGACGGAAATGAGCAGCTCCTTCTTATCCGGATCCCCTTCCACATCCTCCATCTCGATGTGCAGCTCCACGGATCCCTCCGCGGTATATTTTACGGCATTGTTCAGAAGGTTTATGATGATCTGCTTGATCCTGACCTCGTCTCCGTAGAGCACGGAGGGGATCGCGGGATCGATGTTCACGTTGAATTTCAGTTCCTTTTCACTGGCCTTCAGCCATATCATGTTCACCACCTCGGAGAGGAGCTCCCCTATGCGGTAATCCACCGGAACGATGTCCATACTCCCGGCTTCTATCTTGGAAAAATCGAGAATATCGTTGATCAGCGCCAGAAGCAGCTTCCCGGCCCCCTGGATCCCCGTGGCATCCTTTACGATCTCGTCGGTGGCGTCCTGATTGCGGAGGATCAGCTCGTTCAGGCCCAGGATGGAGTTGATCGGGGTCCGGATCTCGTGGCTCATGCTGGAGAAGAAGCGGTTCTGGGAGCGGGTCAGCTCCTCTGCCCTCTCCGCCTCCTTCCTGGCTCTCTCGCTCTCATCCGAAAACAGCCTGCCCTGCAGCCAGGCCATCACGGAGCAGACGATGCCCACCAGGATCAGGGAGAGAAGGGAATCCTCATAAAACATGGCCCGGGTATGTCTGGTCACCCATTCCGGATGATAATACTCCGCCAGGTAGCAGCCGGCGGCTGTGAGGGAGAGCACCACCGTCAGGATCACGCGCCATGTCCCGGTGATCACCAGACCGACATACATGAAGGCAAAGATGAACCACAGAACTCCTCCGCCTTCCACGCCGCCGCCGTTGAAGAACAGGGCGGGAAGGACCACAAACACCAGGCCGGCTATGATCATCCTGATGGCGATCTTCAGCCGGTTCTTAAAGAGACAGCTTAAGGTTACAACCGGCACGAGCACCAGCACCAAAGACAGCAGGATGAGCTCCCTGATGTTTTCTCCGGTGATCACATCCCCGATGAAAGCCACCAGTACCGTCAGCTCGGATATGATCGTAAGGCTCGTAAATACTCGTTCGGATAAAGCCCTGTTCGGATCTCTGACCGCGTCACGCACGGTTTTTATGATCTTTTTTATCCTCAAACCTCTCTTCCTCCTCTGTCGCTTTCCTTTCCCCTAGAGCCGCATCCCATCCTCATTGACCCGCCGGGGCTCTCCTGCCCGTCTGGGATCCGGGAAAGATCTGAAGCATCACCCGTTCAAAATCGTCCATGTTGATGGGCTTTGCGATAAACCCGTCGAAGCCCTCCTTCATGAACATCTCTCTCGCTCCGGAAACGGCATTTGCGGTGAGCGCGATGACCGCCACCTCCCGGCCCGTATCCTCCGCCTCCTTCTTGATGTGCTTCATGGCCACCACGCCGTCCATTTCCGGCATCATATGATCCATAAACACCACATCGTAATCATTGGTACGGTATTTGCTGATGGCTTCCCTGCCGCTCCCCGCCGTTTCGATGATCATCTCATAATCCTTAAAAAGGCCGGAGGCCACCACAAGGTTCATGGGCTCATCGTCCACGATCAATGTCCTGAGGCCCTTCAGCACGGGCCTGTTTATATGGCCGTCCAGATCCAGATCTCCGGCATCCCGTCCCTCGTTTATGATCCGGATGGCGGGATAGGCATAAAGAGGCTTCGGCATCGTAATGATCCTGCTGCCGGGAGTGGGCTTAAAGCCCGCTGCCGCGGACACGATGACCACCACATCCCCCCTGCTCATCTCATCGAAATACTCCCGGTTTTCCTCATATTCCTCGGAGCCCATGAAGATATGGGTAACATGCAGCTTTTCCATGAGGCGCTCCACCTCATGAACCGTTTCCGCGGGATACAGCGGGACCCGGATCCCCGTTGCCAGATTTGCCGCCATGGAGCGGTAGAAGTCCCTGACCGCGGGGACCTTGTATTTCTCCGGCTTTACATGGAACAGGATATTTCCGTCAAAGCTCCTGGAAAGCGAAAGAGCCGGCACGGGATCCACCACAGTCTGGGGGATCGTGATCTTGATGGTGCTTCCCTTTCCCTTTTTACTTTCGATCTTCACAAAGCCGCCCATCTTATGGGTAAAGCCGTAAACGATGAACAGACCGATCCCGATGCCGCCGGTGCTGCGGTTGCGGCTCTTATCCACCTGATACATTCCCTCGGAGACGGACTTTGCGGCCCTCCAGTCCATGCCGATGCCGGTATCCGTCACCTCGATGCACAGATTGACACCGTAATCGGTATCCTCCGTGTACATCCTGACGTAAATCCCGCCCCTTCTGGTGAATTTCACCGCATTCTTCAGCAGCTGCCGGAAGATCTTATGAAGCTTTTTCACATCTCCCCTCATCCTGGCCGGCACCTTGGGATCCATATCCACAACCAGCTCCAGATCCTCGGTATTGTCCAGGGAGCGGTAGCCGGTCACCACATCATTGATGAGGGAGGCGCTCATATAATCGCTCTCCTCCAGCACCAGCTTCTGTCTCTTGCACTCGGTGTAATCCTGGATATCCTCGATCTGATGCGCCAGCCTGATCCCGGCCTCCTTGATGGAATAGGCCTCGTTTCCCACATTCCGCCTGATCAGGATCTCCGACATTCCGTTTACCATATTGACGGGAGTCCTCAGCTCATGGGAGATGTTGGAAAGGAAATCCTCCATGTCGGCATCGTAGGCTTCGATCTTCTGGTTCTTTTCCTCATCGACCGCGGCCGCCTCCGCCCGGATCGTAATGATCTTCACGCAGCACATATATGTCATCAGCACCAGCGCCATCTGGAAGATGTTCCCGACGAAGTAGGCAAAGACGAATTTCACGTCCAGTCCGGAAAAAGCAAGAAAAACCTGAAGGATCTCCAGAGCGAAGTACTCTAACAGGATCAGGTTCATCATATAGATATGATCGAAATTGGAGGTGGCTACCAGGATCAGCACGGTTATGACGGCCAGATCCGCAAGAGTCGACGTATGAACCCCGTGAAAGAACAGCGTCAGCATGGCAAAGACAAGATAACACACCTTGCGGACGCCGTAATCGGGCTTCACCAAAAGATACATGGCCCACATGGAAATGATGCCGGCAATGATGAGCGGAGGCACCCAGAATTCCCATCCCAGCAGCACATTCTCCAGGGTCACGCCCAGGCAGACCACCGACAGAAAAAGGATAATAAATCTTTCATTTTGTCTGTAGTTCATTTTGATCTCCGTTCTTTATACCGAGTATAACGGTCGCAAAATATCCGGACTAATGCGAAGAATGCTTTTCCGAGAGTGCGTATCTGAAAACGCAGGCGTAGCGGGGTGCTAAACAGCCAGTGGCTGTTTGCTTAGCACGGACCGTAACGAAG
>CACZNS010000009.1 GCA_902782575.1 uncultured Lachnospiraceae bacterium | reverse complement strand
GCAAGCAATTGGTCCAGGTATTTAAGAACCGTTATACTAGGGATGTGGAGCTTTTCAATTACAGCGGATATGAGGAGACCCTGCAGGCTGCCTATCTGGGGCAGATCCGGCAGCTGATCGAAAGCGGAGAAGCGGATGAAGAGTCGATCGGAAGGGTCGGGGTCCGGTTTGCGGTATTCTATCCGGACTCTGCGGAGGTCTGCTGCCATGCGGCGTACGATAAGACCCTGAGGGATGATGAGTTTGTTAATCAGTTTGAAACCACGAGAAATAAGCTGTTCTGATGATGAATAAAAAGAAACTGCCAGTTAAAATCATATGCTTTGCGGTGATCTTCCTGCTGCTCTGCCTGCCCCTTGAGCGGGTGCTCCGCTACAACTGGGATGCCCACTGGTACTGGGCTCCGGACTGGGACGACGGGACACATGCCATGAGCTTTACGGGAAGAAATGCCGCCTTTGAAGCCGAGCCGAAGGACTCGATCGATATCATCTGCGTCGGTACCAGCGAGATCCTGCAGGCCTTTTCACCGGCCATCGTCTATGATACCTGCGGCATGACGGGCTACAACATGTCCATGACGGCCCAGTCGGCTCTTTCGTCTTATTATGTGACAAAATATGCCCTGAAGCATCATACGCCGAAGCTTCTGGTCTGCGATTTCCAGAGCCTCTTTGCGGATGCGGACGTGGATGTGAATGAGGCCAGCTACCGCAAGGCGGCGGATACCATCCCGGATCTCCGGATCCGCTTTGAGATAGCCAGGGACATCAGCACAAACAGCGGGAGCGCGAAATTTTCGGACTGGATGTTTCCGCTGCTGCACTACCACGATGCATGGAGCTCCCTGGGCAAGGAGAATTTCGTGCCGAAGAAGGAATACCTGGCCGGCTACAGGGACTATCGGAAGGGATGGGATTACTACAGGCCGGGCCGCCATGAAGGCGGAACGGTGGAACTTACCCCGGAGCTCTGGGACGAAGAAGGAAGGGATAAGCCGCTGTCCGAGGAGAGCGTTCATTATTATGATCTGCTGATCGGGGAATGCAAGAGCAGGAATGTGGAGGTTGTGGCGGTGATCCCTCCCCGGCCCAGCTCCGTGTCGGATATCAAGGTTCGCCGTCAGACCATGGAGGAATATTTCCGGCTCAGGGGAGTCACCTTCCTGAATTACAGCGATTATGATGAGATGCAGAGGCTGGGGATGGATTTCTCCACGGATTTCAAGGATGATTCCCATATGACCGGGATCGGCGCGTATAAATTTACCACGGCTCTCACGGAGGATCTGCAGAGCAGGTTTCATCTGGAGGATCACAGGGCGTCGGATTCGGAGCTCAACACGGCCTGGAGCCGGACGGTGCGGGAGTACAGGGAGGATATGTTTGAAACCCAGGCTGCCCTGTATCAGTTTCTGGAATATCTGGCATTGTATCCGGACATGCCCTTTGTGATGGGAGTGGAAGAACTGTCCGCAGCGAAGGATGAGCGCTATGCGGATCTGTTTGAAAGGATCGGGATCAATGTGTCAAAGCTGGATGAGGATGTGTCAAAGCTGGTGCGCGACAGAGACGGGACGATCCGTTATCTTTCGGAAACGGATGAGAGTGATCCTCTGGAAAAGGCATATGAGGAACGGGTCCATCAGCTGGCGGCTTCCGCGGAAACAGACACGGAGACGGCAGAGAGGCTGCAAAGGGCAGGGATCCTGTTTGCGACCTTTTATCCCGGAACGGATGAGATCTGCACCTTTACCGTATATGACAGCGAGCTGACGGAGGATTCCTTTATTAACGATTTTGAAACCGCGAGGGTCAGATTGTTCTGATTTGCATTTTGATCATAACTGTGGTAATATATCAAAGTTCGCGGATTTTCGCGGGTACCGCTGCCCAGAGACAGGTTTTCTCAGACCGCCCCTTGGCAGACGGCGGATCAAGTATAAGTACAAAGGAGAAAAAGCATGATCACAAAGGAAAAAAAGACAGAGATTATCAACACCTATGCCACAAAGCCGGGAGACACCGGATCTCCGGAGGTGCAGATCGCGATCCTTACGGAGCGGATCAGGTAGCTGACGGAGCACTTAAAGGAGAATAAGAACGATCACCACAGCAGACGCGGTCTTCTGAAGATGGTCGGACAGAGAAGGGGACTTCTGGATTATCTGAAGAAAAAGGACATCAACCGGTACAGATCGATCATCGAGAAGCTTGGCATAAGAAAGTAATCAGAGCAAAAGGCGGGATACTTCATCCCGCCTTAATCTGGTTTTTAAGGTAGTGGGCGGCGGAGCTTCCGCCCGCAGACAATTCCGGTAACTATTTAAGTTATAATATAAATGTCACATTCCGTGACGAGACGAAGGAGAAGAGAAATGGCAGATTACAGAACGTACACAATGGAACTGGCAGGCAAGACCTTATCCATCGACATAGGCAGGGTCGGAAAGCAGGCAAACGGTTGTGCTTTCATGCACTATGGCGAGACGACGGTGCTCTGCACCGCGACGGCTTCCAAACAGCCGAGGGAGGGCATCGATTTCTTCCCGCTTTCGGTGGAATATGAGGAGAAATTTTACGCGGCGGGAAAGATGCCCGGCGGCTTCAATAAGAGAGAGGGAAAGCCTTCCGAGAATGCGATCCTGACCTCCCGTGTGATCGACCGTCCGATGCGTCCGCTGTTCCCGAAGGATTACCGCAACGACGTTACCCTGGATGCGATGGTCATGGCGGTGGATCCGCAGTGCAGGCCGGAGCTGGTCGGTATGCTGGGCTGCGCCCTGGCAACCACGATCTCCGACATCCCCTTTGACGGTCCCTGCGCGATGACGCAGATCGGTCTGGGAGAGGACGGACAGTTCATCATCAACCCGAGCCAGATCGAGTGGGATAAGGGCGATCTGAAGCTGACGGTGGCTTCCGTCGGGCAGAAGGTCATCATGATCGAGGCAGGTGCCAACGAGATCAGCGACGAGAAGATGCTGGAGGCGATCTATAAGGCACACGAGATCAACCTTCAGATCATCGAGTTCTTCAAGGGCATTGCGGAGAAAGAGGGCAAGCCGAAGCACGATTACATCAGCTGCGCCATCCCGGATGCGATGTTTGAGGAGATGAAGAAGATCGTGCCTCCCGAGGAGATGGAGCAGGCGACCTTCAATGACGACAAGCAGGCCAGAGAGGCTGCGGTGGCAGCGGCTCAGGAGAAGATCCAGGAGGCCCTGAACGACAACGAGGAATGGGCGCCGCTGGTTCCGGAGGCTGTATACCAGTATCAGAAGAAGACTGTCCGTAAGATGATCCTGAAGGATCATAAGAGACCGGACGGCAGGGATATCAAGCAGATCAGACCCCTTGCGGCGGAGGTGGACATCATCCCCCGCGTGCACGGATCCGCGATGTTTACGAGAGGACAGACCCAGATCTGCGATGTGATCACCCTGGCTCCGCTTTCCGAAAAGCAGAAGGTGGACGGTCTCGATGAGAACATTACGGAGAAGAGATATATCCATCAGTACAATTTCCCGTCCTATTCGGTAGGAGAGACAAAGGTCTCCAGAGGACCGGGACGCCGCGAGATCGGCCACGGCGCGCTGGCTGAGCGTGCACTGCTTCCGGTGCTTCCCAGCGAGGCGGAGTTCCCTTATTCCATCCGCGCGGTATCCGAGACCTTTGAGTCCAACGGCTCTACCTCACAGGCTTCCGTCTGCGCATCCTGCATGGCTCTGATGAGCGCGGGCGTGCCCATTAAGGATCAGGTCGCCGGTATCTCCTGCGGTCTGGTGACAGGCGACACGGATGACGATTTCATTGTCCTGACCGATATCCAGGGTCTGGAGGACTTCTTCGGAGATATGGACTTTAAGGTAGCCGGAACCCATAAGGGCATCACGGCCATCCAGATGGATATCAAGATCCACGGCCTCACACGTCCCATCGTGGAGCAGGCCATCCGCCAGTGCCATGAGGCCCGTGACTTCATCATGGACAATGTGATGAAGGAGGCTATCGCGGAGCCGAGGAAAGAGCTGGGCAAGTATGCGCCGAAGATCGTTCAGATCCAGATCGACCCGGAGAAGATCGGCGATGTGGTGGGCCAGAGAGGCAAGACCATCAACGAGATCATTGCCCGTACCGGCGTGAAGATCGACATCGAGGACGATGGAGCGGTTTCGGTCTGCGGACAGGATCAGGAGTCCATGGACAAGGCGATCGAGATGGTACAGATGATCGTGACGGATTACGCGGAGGGAGAATTCTACGAGGGTACCGTGGTATCCATCAAGGAATTCGGTGCCTTCATCGAGTTCGCCCCGGGCAAGGAGGGCATGGTCCACATCTCAAAGATCGCGGACCACAGGATCAACCGCGTGGAGGACGAGCTGACTCTGGGCGATCATGTCCGCGTGAAATGCCTCGGCAAGGACAAGATGGGAAGGATGAGCTTCTCCATCAGGGATGCGAAAAAATAATAAAACGCTACGTCAGGAATAAAGGAGAGGCTGCCGCAAACGGCAGCCTCTTTTCGGTTAGGAACTGTCACGGATCGATCTGGTCATCCTGCACAGGAGGCGGAGCTGATCTCGTGACAGATCCTTACGGTTTTTTAGGGGAATCCTGACGTTTTATCTTGTGGCTCCCGCATGAAAATGGTACAATTCTGAACAGATCAGGATCGAATTCAACAGTTCCCGGATCGGGACGGAAAGGAAAGGATAATTATCATGAAAATGATGTTCGGAACCAGCGCTGGCGGGAATCTTGCAGAGGCTCTGAGGGGGATCTCTTCTCCCAGGCTGCTGATCATGACCACCACCCCGGAGCTCTTTGAAAAGCATGTGAGCGAACTGGAAAAGGCTTTTCCGGGAGTGCCGAGTATTGGCTGCATTGCCATGGGCTACAGCAAGACCGTAACGGAAAAAGGAGTGACGGTGACAGCTTTTTCCGAGGGAGTCACGGCAGCTGCAGGCATTCTGGAGGACGTATCAAAGAATCCCGCCAAATACATCGGAAGACTGCAGGAGGATCTGAAGAGGATCAAGCCGGGAAACGGAAATACGGCTCTGATCGATTTCTGCTCCGGAAACGATGCGGCGGTCATGAATACCCTGGAGCTCCTTCGTGAGAAAAACAAGCTGGAGCTCATGGGAGCCACCGGAGACGGAGGAAAGGTTTCGGCAAACGGCAGGATCTATGAGGACGGAATGGCCTATGCCCTGGTGAAAAACGACAGGGGAAGGGTCAAGGCCTATAAGGAAAACATCTATGTCCCCAGAGAGGGAGTAAGGCTGCTGGCCTCAAGGACCGACAAGAAGCGGTATTACATCGGGGAATTGAACGGGAAGTCCGCGAAGCAGGTATATATGGACCTGACCGGCACCACCGAGAAGGGCATTTCTTCCCAGACCATGGTCAACCCTCTGGGAAAGCTTGCGGGAGAGGACATCTGCATTGTTTCCATCAAGGAAGCGGATGGAAGCGGCCTGACCTGCTTCCGGCAGGTGAATGATTCCGATATCCTGACCCTGCTTGAGATGCGGGATCCCATGGAGGTGGCGGAAAGCACGGTGGATGCCATCCGGAGCGACTTCGGAAAGGTATCCGGTATCTATTCCGTAAACTGCCTCTTCCGGTATATTATCTTCACGGACAGAAAGGAGCTCGATCCCTATCTGGGAAGGATCGCCTCCGTTGCCACCTCCTGCGGCCTCATCGGCTACGGGGAGCATTACAACGGGCAGTTTGTGAATCAGACCATGACCTGTGTCGTGTTTGAATGATGATAACGGAAAAAGCGTCGTAACAGAGGAGGAACCAATATGTTCGGATTCGGAAAAAATAAGGATATCGCAAGGCAGGAAACGGAAGACTCTCTGCAGGAGCAGAAGGAGAGCAGGGAGGCGGTTGCCACCTCCCTCGAATACATTGCGGAGTCCATCAGAAACTGCCAGCAGAAGCTGGTAAAGACGGAGGTGGAGTCCCTGACGGAGCTGGAGGATATTTCCGATACCTTCGGAGATATCATGAAAGGAAACGTTTCTTTAAAAGAGGAGATCGACGGATTTCACGAGGTCTTCTCCGATATGAGCAGGACCACGGGAAAGTTCAGCGAGGTAAAGGCGGATATCGAAAACAGCGTGCACGAGGCGCAGGAGAAGGTCAGCGAGCTGAAGGAAAGCTCGGAGACGGCCAAGGGAAGCTTCTCGGAAATGGAGAAAAGCTTCGGCGGCTTCAAGGATTCCGTGGATGAGATCGCCGCGTACATGAAGCAGATCGTGGGGATCGCAAGCCAGACGAACCTGCTGGCGCTGAACGCCTCCATAGAGGCCGCAAGGGCCGGAGAAGCGGGCAAGGGCTTCGCAGTGGTGGCGGAGGAGGTCAGGAAGCTGGCGGACGAGATCAAGGTCCTGATCGATCAGGTAAATGCCTCCATTGAAAATGTGGGCACAGAGAGTGCAAAGCTGACGGAGAGCATGAGCCGCTCCGTGATGAACCTGGATAAAAGCCTGGAAAGTGTGGATGAGACCTATGCCACCTTTGACAAGATCATCGAGAGTGCGAACCGGTCGGACGAGGTGCAGAGCGAGCTGGGCGAGGCAGCAGATGACGCCACCTCTCACATCGGAAGGATCGAGGAACGATTTGATTCCGTGAATGCCGACTGTGAAAAGCTGCTTTCCCAGCTGGAGAGCGTGAACAATCTCGGTACGAAGAAGAGCAGTCTTTTTGAAAATATCGACAATCTCACTTCCCAGATCCCGTCCATCATTTCCGGAAAGTGACAGATAAACGGTATAGGGATCATTTCTTAGGAACCATCATGAAATCAACGGCACATCCTGTGCAGGATTTTTTACGGGACCGCAGGGCAGGATGAGGGCGCACAGCGGGCTGTGCAACCGGATCCTTCCCTGTGTAACCGGATCCTTCCCTGTGCAACCGGATCCTTTCCTGTGCAACCGGATCCTTCCCTGTGCAACCGGATCCTTCCCTGTGTAACCGGATCCTTCCCTGTGTGATCGGAGAAAAAGACTGGTATCTCGAATAATAATCATCCGGCACATTCGCTTGTCTGATTGAGGATATGCTTCTTCATCCTCGATCGGCAATGCTCGGTAGCTGTTCTGAAATAATTCGACCAAATGCCTGCTTACCTGACAGTACATTTCCAAAAGCCCGGGTGGAGCCCGCTGTACCTGCGTTTTTGAAAATGCTTACCTGACAGCACATTTCCAAAAGCCCGGTGCAGCCCGCTGTACCTGCGTTTTTGAAAATGCACTCTCAGGCAGGCATTCAGCGTATTGGCATAGCTGATGAAAATACGCTCCACCGGTATGACACTTTTCAATCGCATATGATGATGGGGTCAAAAGGTATTTTGCCCCCAACTGCTGCCAAACACTCACGATCCGCTCAATGGCGCTGCTGGTTTGTGTTTCCCGGGTCTAAAGAATGCTTTTCAAACAAGTTTGAATGCATTATGACCTTTTGCCCCTGACATCATTGCATATACTTTCTGCGCAGGAAGAAGTCCTTGATACTGGTACACCGAATAATAATTAACTGATACAAACGCTTGTCTGATTGAGTATATGCTTCTTCATCCTCGATCATCCTGCGTGAATGTACTGGAAATTTATTATTCGATGTACTGGTATAATACTGGTATAACGGTCGAAAATAATCTGGACTAATGCGAAGAATGATTTTCCGAGAGTGCGTATCTGAAAACGCAGGCGTAGCGGGGTGCTAAACAGCCAGTGGCTGTTTGCTTAGCACGGACCGTAACGAAG
>CACZNS010000008.1 GCA_902782575.1 uncultured Lachnospiraceae bacterium | reverse complement strand
CGGATCGTCTCGGTGATCTCCTTCGTGGTCTTCTCAAGCTTTTTTTCGAGCTTTTCCCGTTCCGCTTCGCTGAGATCCTCCGGACTGCTCCGCTCCATTACCGCCCGGTCGCCTGCACTTAAGTCCTTTTGAGAAGCTGCATATACTGTGACTGAGGATGCGGCAAGCAGAATGATCAAAACCACCGCCTGCATCAGACTCTTCCTCATGACCGCCCCACAAGGACCGGTTCTTTCAGCTCCGGATTTTCCATGGTCTGAATCTCGGGTGCTGTATGTGTCCTGCGTCTGGTCCGCTCCTCAGAAGCCGATCCTGAGGCTGCCGCCGCTTCTCTTGCGGCCTTCTCGATCGCCTCCAGTTCCTTCAAGTTGATCCGTCGGACATACGGATTTGTCGTTTCCGGCATTCGCTGCTTCTCGGCATTCTCTTTATATTTCGGAACGTAGCCTTCCTGCTTTCTGCGGTTTTTTTCTCCTTCCAGGTCGCTCAGCTCCCGCTCCCAGAGTGCACGGTTCTTGGGACTGTCAAAATATCCCATCTGCCCTCCTTTCTGTCCGTATTGGATTGATAGGGTTAACGGCTTTGGA
The DNA here is from genome assembly GCA_902782575.1 of uncultured Lachnospiraceae bacterium. Classification (GTDB taxonomy): domain Bacteria; phylum Bacillota; class Clostridia; order Lachnospirales; family Lachnospiraceae; genus NK4A144. The sequence continues at coordinate 9,703 of CACZNS010000008.1, read as the reverse complement.
AACCGTCCGGGACGATCACCTTTGTCGTTACTCATATGAATATACGGACGATCAGGAAATATTCGCCTGTTTTTTTATTGAATATTCAAAAATCTTGAGTATCCGGTCACATCAAAGATTTCCTTGACCGCGTCCGGCACATTCACAAGCGTCAGGCTCCCTCCGGATTTTGTCAGCTTTTTCTGTGTGGCAAGCACTGCCCTTAAGCCCGCGGAGCTGATATATTTATTGCCCGCAAAGTCCAGTGTCAGTTCATTTATGCCGTTTGCCACCAGCTCCTCCAGCTCTGCCTGTACCGCTTTCGCGTTGGTGGCATCCACACGGGGTTGCATCTCATAGGTTTCCATTCGTTTCTGTTTCTCCTTTCAAATATGTTTACTGCTGCTCCTGTTTCGGCCCGATGCCGATCAGATCGTTGTAGTAGGAGCCAATCGCTCCGTTTACGGCATCCGCAAGCGGTGAGGAGGCAGGCATTACCGCCACATAACTCTCCACCGGACCGCCGAAAAGCTCCTGGGCCTGAAGATTGTCGGAGATCATCTCCACCGCCTCCCGCTCATTGACAAGGGCCACTGTGACCGTACCGTTTCTGACTGCCTCCGCCAGGGTCTCCGTATTCGGATAGCTCTCCCTGGTCAGGGCGTCCAGACCCGGTACCTTCGAGGCCAGAGCCTCTGCCGAAACGGATACTCCCACCGTTCCGCTGGAAAGCTCTGTCAGGCTGTTCATGTAATCGTATTTCTGTGTAACCAGATACAGAGATCCTCTGCCATAGCTCCGGGACACCGACATCCCCGCAAGCATCGGATTGGTATCCGGGATCCTGCCGAAGATCAGGTCATACTGGCCGTTCTGCAGTCCCGTAAAAAGCATCGTGAGGTCATCCGCCATGGTGCATTGCAGGCTTACGCCGAGGGAATCCGCCGCCCGGCGGGCGATGTCCGCTTCGATCCCTTCCGGAGCACCGGATACCGAGCTGGTATAACGATCCTCCCCGTCTACAAAGGCCACACTTAAGATGCCCTCCGTGACCGTCACCGGCTTTTTATCCGCGCTCCCGCCGCAGCCGGTAAGCATGGCGGCGCTCAAGGCTGCCGCGATCAGGGTTTTCAAAATCTTCTTTCCCATAGTCTCAAAATCCTTTTTAAGTGTTATAAAGCGCTCCAAAGCGTGCCTTTCCGACATCTCTGCTTCTATTCTCACCAAGGCCCCGGGGCACTGGATCGCATGGCGATCCAAAGCGTGCCTTTCCGACATCTCCGATTGTTTTCTCACTCCAAGGCCCCGGGGCACTGGATCGCATGGCGATCCAAAGCGTGCCCGCCTAACGTCCACTGGACGTTAGGCCATAGTGAACAATGCTTCAATGCCTTCGCCGGCAACGATGTCCACGTTGGTGCGCTCGCCGGGAGAGGTGATCACAAAGGCCCGCCCTCGTCCGTTATTGATGATGTCATCCTGCTCGCTCTCGTTGATGGCTCCCGCGTTCTCGTACAGGCGGATCAGATCCGTCATGTCATTCGGCGAGAGCGGGAAGATAAAGCTGTACTGGCTCGCATTGATGATCGCCGTGGACTTGCGCGCCAGCTCCTCCGTTCCCACAAAGTCCTTGATATTCTGTGTGATGACGATCTGCATGCCGTTGTATTTCCGGATCCGCTTTGCAAGCTGGAACATGAAATCCAGCGCGATCGGATATTTGTCGTCAATAAAGACATGGGCCTCGTCGATCACGATCACGATCTTGCGGTTTGCGTGATAGGTCATGTTGTATTCCCGGTTTTTGATGATCTCGTTATCCAGCCACTTTAGCACCAGCAGCATCTGCGCATTGGCAATGGTTCCGTTCTTGTTGGCAAGCAGCGACTGGAAATCAAAGACCACGAAATTCTCCTCTGTGGTGATCGTCGCTTCACCGTTCCAGAGCATGGAATCCCTGCCCCCTTCGGCAAATTTGGAGATCGAAGCCATCAGTGTCCTTAAGATCCCCTTCGTGTATTCATTATCCGAATAATTTGTCTGGAACGCCTCCAGGATGTCGTCATAGAGATCGTCAAAGGTCGGATAATCCGACGGAGAAAGCTTCGAAAGATCCGTATCCTGATCGATCCCCCGACTCGTATACATACTGGTGGTCAGGCTGTTCAAAAATTCCAGAGCCTCCGCGTTGATCCCCGGCAGGATCTGCCGGTAGAACTCCTCCAGAAACTGCAGATGAGTGGAAAAGCTCGTTGCCGCAGCCTTTTCCTCGGCTTCCTCGATGGACTGCTCATCCTCTTCCTCATCATCCGTCAGGGACGTAATGATATGGAAGGGATTCAGCCTGCCCTGGGTCGCGCTTCCCACGTCGATGATCTTTCCGTTTAAGCCCGCTGCCATCTTGGTATATTCATTCTCCGGATCCAGGATAAAGATCTTTGAATCCTCCGCCGCAAGCTGGGCAAGGATGCTCTTCGTGGCATAGGATTTACCGGAGCCGGACTTCCCGATGATGACCGTATTGGAATTGACCCGTTCGGAATCCCTGCGGAAAAAGTTGATAAAGACCGGTATGCCGGAGGAATTCCCGATATAGAGCCCGTCCTCGTCACAGAGACTCTTAAACACAAACGGAAAGACCGCAGCGCAGGAGGTTGAGTGAATTCCCCTCTTATAGCGTTCAAAGGCATCAAAGCCCGAAAGCGACGCGGAGGAATATGCCTCAAACTGCTGCATAAACATATCCGTTACCCTGAAGCCTTCCTCCGAGAGACTCTGCCGCACCCGCTTCTTTGCCGAGTTCGGATCGGAGCGGGCATTCTTTGTCAGATTGTTTCTGCGCTGTTCGGTGAGCGCATAGTCATTTACCTGAACAAATAAATTGACATTTAAGAGTGTTTCGTTTTCTCCCTGCAGGGATCGGAGCACGGAAGCCAGGGCCTGGATCTGTGTATCCAGATCCAGGATACGGCTCGCCTTGCCGGTATTGTTCCTTTGGTCCCGAAGCTCCTCAAGAGACCGGTCGATCTGCCTCACACCCTTGGAGCGTTCGATGGGCGTCATCTTCATTACGATCTTCGTTCCCACCGTATTGAACATGTTTGCACCCCAGGCATTCCCTACCAGTACGGGATATTCCCTCAGGCGGAAATTATGCGTGATCAGCCCGTCGTACTCCACGGTACGAGTGCCGATCTTGATCTCGTCCGGAAGGATCCAGTCCAGATACTGATCCGGTCTCAGCTCCTCCGCCTCACGTTCATTAAACTGATAGCCGTAATTGTACTTCAGGAAAACTGCCAGATCGCTGCCGGTAAGCTGAGTACATTCGATATTGTTGATCGCAAAATCCCGGATCACCTTTTCCGCCTGCCCCTGGATCATCTGCCGGTCCTTATGCAGGAACATCAGATAATGAAAAGGTATATAGACCTTATCCCGGAAGTCAAGCCTTTCCAGCTGCTCCAGCCGGTCCTGTATGATCCCGACCCGGACGGTAAGCTCTTCGTTGGAGAAAATACCGTTTAAGTACGCCTCCTTCAGCTCCTCCATCTTACGGTCCTCGCTCTCGATAAACTCGTCATAGATCACGGGTCTGTCGAGCTTCACCAGGTTGATGATCTCATCCTCCGCCGCTGTTCGGAGGATCCCTCCGAACACCCTGTCGATCAGATTGTCCTGGCGGAATTCCGTGTAAAACCGGAACTCCACGGAGGGAATATTGACCACCACGGCGCTGTACTTCCCGCCGAATTCGATAAAGTTTCCGTCAATGGCGGTAAAGGGTGTGATGTCCTCCACGGACAGACCCTGCTTTACCGGGCGCTTTTTTGCCTTTTTTACTTTTCCGTCCTTTTCCGCCCCGCTCTTATCTGTCTTCTCCTCTTTCTCCTCTCCGGTGCCCCGTTTGTAGAAATGTCTCGGCCGCCCCAGATAGCGAAGTGCATAAAGCACCAAGAGATAGCCCTTATCATCTCCCAGAGGAAATACCAGACAGACCGTAAGGAGCATCATGATCCCCGCGAAGATAAAGCGGGCAGGCAGATTGGACACGATAAAACTCAGGGTGATCAATATGCCGGAAGCACCCACGATAACGTCCATTACCTCGACGCCCCGGAAGAGCTCCATTCTTACTTTTGTCCGTTTGGGTATTACTCTCATGTTCTCCTCAGATATCCGTTACTTATTATTACCTTTATTGTTATTTCCGTTATTATTGCTGCCGTTATTCTTATTTTCGTTTTTGTTATTCTGCGGGTTCAGCGGATCGTCCTTCTCATTTTCCGGCCGGTTCCCGTTATAGAATGCATTCTGCATGTACTGCTGATAACCGGAGCCGAATAAGGACTCCATCCTCTGTTCACGCTCCCTGAAATTCCCGCCTCCGGAGCTGCCGGAATCATTGAAGCCGGTATTCGAACCGATACTTCCGCCCGAGCCCCCCGTAAAGCCCGAGCTGCCGGTATTAAAGCCCGTATTCCCGCCTGAACTCAGCGGATCGGTAAAGCCGGTATTCGAGCCGGTGCTTCCGCCCGAGCTCCCCGTAAAGCCTGTGTTTTCGGTATAAACGCCTGTGCTCCCGCCGGTGCTCCCGGAACTATACTGCTGATAATCAGAACCAAACAGGGACTGCATCCTTCTCTCACGCTCTGTATGATCTATTCCGCCGGCACCGAAGGTTCCTCCTGCCTTCGGCTCATCAAAGCCCGTGCCGAAGAGATTCTCCATCTGCTGCCTGTGAGCTGTATCAGACATTCCGTCAGAGCCGGTTGCAAAGCCGGTATTATTCGGACCGGTACTTCCGCCGGAACCTGTGCTTCCTCCCAGGCCTGTACTCCCGCCTAAGCCTGTGCTTCCGCCGGAGCCGGTGCTTCCGCCGGAGCCGGTGCTTCCGCCGGAGCCGGTACTCCTGCCCGAGCCTGTGCTTCCTCCCGAGCCTGTGCTTCCTCCCGAGCCTGTGCTTCCTCCCGAGCCTGTGCTTCCTCCCGAGCCTGTGCTTCCTCCGGAGCTTGTGCTCCCGCCCGAACCTCCGGAGGGTTGTTTTCCTTCAAAAGCTCCTCCGCTGCCCTTTGGCTTATCAAAATCCTTACCGAAGAGATTTTCCATCTGCTGTCTGTGCTTATCGTCAGATTTCCCTCCCTTATTATTCATATGCTTCTGATAATCCTTGCCGAAGAGGTTTTCCATTCCCTTCTGGCGCTGTGCCGCAGACATACCTTTCGATTTTCCGCCGGAGCCTGAGCTTCCTCCGACCGGGCCTGCCTTTGCTCCGCCTGACGGTCTGGCACCCGCAAATTTGTTTCCTGTTCCGCCGGCTCCGCCTTCTCCGCCCGCTGCACCCCCGGCGCCCGAAGTACCGAAGAGCTTCCTGCCCAATGCTCCGCCTGCCGCTCCGATTCCTCTGAAGGCCTGGCCCGCAAGATACCCGGCAGCCTTTCCCACCAGGGCATTTTCCTTGCCGATCACCTTCTTCACCGCGGAGCTCTCCGCCTTCGCAATCATGGAGCCAACCATCAATCCGGCGGCTGCCGCCTCCTGCTCCGTCTTCGCGGCACCCTGACTGATCAGGGCCGTGATCATCGGACCCATATGCTGCACGGCGTAGGCGCCTCCTGCGAGGAAGATCAGTCCGGTCAGGTAATCCTGTACCCTCGCTCCCACGGATGTCCCCGTCGTGAAACGGATCCCCTTGTTAAAGATCGACTCTGCCACCATCAGATAAACCTGCATGGCAATGACCGAGCCGTAGCCTCCGAAAAGCTTTCCAAGGAAAAGCTCCATCCACTTCTGAAAATGTGAACCGTCATCAAAGGGCATCGGCGCGATAAATAGCGGCTCCATCACAAGCAGAACCACCACATCAAAGATCCTTGAGATAAAAACGAAGAGGACCATGCACATGATGACCGTAAAATAGATCCCGCCGATAAGCCCCACCACATAGTCGAACCGACGGAAGGTAAAGGTCTCCTTCGCCCTTACCGGATTCATAAAGGCGGGCACCGATTCCTGCGGATTCACGATGTAAAACGGCTTCCGGTAAGGATCCTCAAAGCCGAAGTCCGGAGCGAGCTGCCCCTCATAGCTCGTATTGTAGGCTTCCGATTCCTTTCCGTTCTTCGTCGTATCGATGGCATCAAAGGAGCTGATGCAGTAAATGATCCTCGCCACCGAGGTATGCCCCTCCGTCTGCGTCATGGCCTGATCGATGGACTTGAGCACCGCACCGGAAAGAGCGATGAGCGCCGCGGAAACCAGGGGGATCGTGATGAAATACAGGAATGCTCTTCCTGTCTGCCGGAGTACATGGGTGACCGGCTTATTCTCCCTTATCCCAAGCTCCAGGGTGGACCTCACCGTGGCCAGGATCGCGAAGAAAAAGCACAGAGCCATACCGATGGCCATCATCACCACCAGCATATTCTGAACCGCTTCCTGGGAATAAACCGCATTGAGCAGGCTCATTTTCGTCCCGCCCACCACGACGGGATCCAGTCCGCACATCACCCGGAAGCCGTCCTCGATGCACTCGAGGATCAAGAGGATCGTCGCCTGCATCGTATAATACACGGAGAAATAGGCCTCCAGAAGAGTGGTGACCACATCCTCCACGATGAAATTTCCCACGGATTTGAGCACCCTCCCCATGGCTTCGGAGAGTTGGTTCAATCCTCCTGTCACCAGTCCCGAAAGCCAGGTCCAGAGCCGCCCGATGGTTTCGTTATAGATCCATTCCAGCCAGTCGTCTACTCCAAGCTGCACTGTAAGCATGCCGTATCCTCCATCTGTCTGTCAGCCTTTGCCTTCTCCGCCTTTGCCCAGCGCGCTGAGCGCTTTATTTGCCCCACCTGATACATAGGTGACCGCCGCATCCGCCGCCTGCTTCGCCATCTCCATCATCACCTGTGAGCGCTTCAGGAACATGGCCGCACTCGGATCGATGATCTCGATCAGAAGATACTGGCTCTGCCATGCCGCATACGCTCCGCCCATAATAAAGACGATCCTCAGCATCGATGCGGTGATGGCATTAAACCCCTGTTCAAAGCCGATGGTCCCCAGGGGACCTATCATCGGCACGATCACGGTATAGAGTCTCATCACAAAGATCGGGCCGAATGAAGACAGCGCAAAGGCAGTAAACATCCTTGTCCAGCCCTGAAACTTCTCCCCGTCATCCAGCGGGATGGATGAGACAAAAAACGGACTTACGATAAAAAGCGTTGTTACCATCATGATCCGGAAGATCAGCTGAAGGATCAATGTGATCATCACAACGACCATGAACAGGGTCACGGTAAAGGCCACCAGATAATTGATCCGCTGATAATAGATGGAGTCCATGGCATCCATCGTCAGAAAATATCGACCGGTCAGGGCCTTCTGCTGTGCATCCGCGGTCTTGAAATTTTCCCCCACGCACATATAAAAGATACAGTCGCAGAGTCTGGAGTCCGGCACCTCGGAAAGATTGACGATGATGGTCGTGATCGCCGTGGTAACCTTGATCACTGCAAGACAGGCCGTCGGGACCATGAAAAAGGTAAGAGCCGCCTTGGCTGACGTGCGCAGCACCGCCGTGACCGGACGCTTCATCTGTCCCAGGGAATCCCCCATGGAACGGATCACGGAAATGATCGTAAAGAAGAAACAAAGGACCATCCCGGTGATCGTCAGATACCAGAACGCGTTCTGAACCTTGCTTCCGGTGAATACCGCTTCGATCAGGCTCACATTCCCCTGATAATTTCCGGAAGCGTCCTTCACATATACGGTCGAAACTCCGGAAAAGATGTCAAAGATCTGCTCCAGAAGCCAGAGGATCCTCAAAAATGCGTTCCAGATGCCGTAAAAAGCAAGTCTCATGAGCCGGAGGATATAATCCGACGTAAAGTTCCAGACGCTGGAAAAGGCATTCATGAACATTTTGGAAAAGGTACCGTTTGCCGCGCCTGTCATGATCTGGTCCATCTCCGCCTGGGAGCCGAGCAATACTGGGTACATACATTTCCTCCTTAAACTACTTTCACGGATCTCCGGATACGGATCACGTAGATCACCACTCCCGCGATCAGTGCCAGAACTCCGAGAATCGCAAGCACCGCTGCCACATTAATCCGGTAGCGCACCGTGAACTGGATCTGTGTCCGGTTCCCGGCGGCATCAAATACATACATCTCGTATCTGCCCGGTTCCGTCACCTCATTGATGATATCCGTATCATTGATAAGCTCTCCGTTCTTATAGAGCATACATCTCGTCACATCATCGCTGAAATAGGTGATCGTCGCATGGTTCGGTACGGAATCCACCGCAAGGAACGGCTGTGTCGCATCCCGGGTAACGGTAAATTCACGGCTGCCCGAAGCGTCCTCTGCCGTAATGTCATAGACACCGTCCCGTTCCAGATGCAGAGCGGTATCGCTGAGGAATACGGAAGGATCTGCCTCCTCGCCGTTGTAGCGCACAGAGCGGAAGGTACTCCCCTGCGGAGCGTTTAAGATCCCCAGATCCGACACCGGGCCGCTTACGATACGGAAGCGGAAGACCGGCGGATGCGCACCGTAATTCAGCGTGAAGTTCCCGTCATCCTTTGAGATCACCAAAGCATAGCTGCCTGTCACCTGCACATATTCTCCGGGTACATATTCGGAATAGACCGAGCCGTCCCGGTAGAGGGTATAAGTCAGCCCCTCCGCCTGCTGCACCATTACCGCCTCATTGCATACGGAGCCGTTGGGTACGTTTGTGTAAAAGACCTCCCCTGTCTTCAGCGTATTGCGGTAATAGCCCGAATTCGAGTCGTATTCACTGGTATAGGAGGCAGAGACCGCACTCACGGTTTCCGTCGGTATCGGCTCCCAGATGGGCTCCTCCTCTTCCTCCTCCTTATAGGTGTAATCATCCGGGAGCATGTCCTCCGGAAGGGTCTCCGCGCTGTCCACGATACCGCCCACGCCGGCGAATTCCGCGGTTTCATCCAGACCCTCCGGCACGTCCTCATCACCCTCGTCGTTCGACCCGACCACACCGTTTACACCGGTCTTATACTGGATCCGGAAACGGAATCTGGCTCTCGACACGGTCTGAGAGGAAAAAGCCACATAATCCTCCTCGGTATTGACCACATAAAGCGTCAATACATAAGCACCCTCTCCGGAGATTACCTCCTTTGAGGTAAAGGTCGTATCCACGCCGTCTCTCTTCAGGGAAGCCCCCACTCCCTTCGGAACGTCGATGACAACGGGGCGGTTGGTGATCCCGCCGTTTTTTACGTTGGAATAGATCGTATAGGTGTCGTTCAGCCGTTCCTCGTAAACCTTGTAATCCTCATGATAGAGCTCATCCAGTGCCACATCGTTTACGGTAGGTCCTTTGACCTGCGTCTCCATCCTCTGCATAAGCTGCTCTGTCGTAAGCGACGAGGACGAGCTGCTGCTGCTGGACGAGCTGGAGCTTGAGGAAGAAGTATCTCCGTAGATCGCCTTTAGCGCGTCATAAAGGCTCTGCCCCGCGCTGGATGTGGATGATGTCGTCGTTGTTGTAGACTCCGCGGAAACCTTGTACGGGGTGATGAGCACCAGCGCAAACCACCCTGTAAAAACCGCAAAAAGAGCCGCTTTCAGAAACCTAATCGCTCTCCTGTATAATTTCATGTTATGAAGCTTTCTCCTCTTCTACCCCCGCTGTATCGTCAACCGGGCCATTCTGCATATAATCG
>CACZNS010000007.1 GCA_902782575.1 uncultured Lachnospiraceae bacterium | reverse complement strand
GATCTTCATTTCGATGGAGTAGCTGTAAGCGATCTCACGCTTATAATCGTTGTGGAATGAACTGGTCCTGCAGTCATCAAGGGTGAGCAGCACCGTATCATCCCCCGTGACCTCATAGGTACCCGCATCCTTGTTTCTCCAGCCGATAACGGATGCTTTTCCGTCATCCGTCAGTTCTATCCTGTAGCTGAGCGCCCAGTTTTCATCCTCATCGTAATCCTCCGTATACCAGGTTCCCACGGCAAAGGAATTTTTCTTTGAAGGCTTCACCACGCTCCGTGTAGTCTTTTCCGGTTCCTTCTCATCTGTTTCGTCCGTTTCGGTTTCTTTCTCATCTGCTTCGACCGCTTCGGTTTCATCCTCAGCTGCTCCAGCCTCTGCAGGATCTTCTTCACCTACCACCCTGATATCAATCTTTTCGTCAGCATCCTTTCCCGGATCGATCGTAACCGTACAACCGGCAAGTATACTCACTCCAAGTACAGCGGAGATCAATACAGCCAATACCTTTTTCATACTGTTCATCATTTTTCCTTCTCCTTTCTCTTAATCCACAACTACCATTCCGTTTTCGACCCCAAGATAGATCGGATCCACATATTCCTCATCTCCGAAAAAGCTCCTGATCATAAACACATAAGCCAGGTTGGCATCATCCATCTCAGTGTCTTCCATCTTCATGTCATCACTCCAGACTATATCGCCAATGGCATACATTTCCGGATCAGCGTCGCTGTCGGGATCATACATATAAAACAGAAATTCGATCTTGTCACCCTTTTTCAGCTGCTTCACATCACGGCCCGCATGTCCTGTTTCCTCTTCCATGCCGTCATAGGCTCCGAGTATCCTGAAGGCCTCTTTGTCAAACTCATAGACCGCTTTCAGGAACTTGTCCTCACCGTTCAGCGTAACGGGGATCGTATAAAGATTGTATTCCTCATTTTCTTCGGTCAGCTCCGCATATACGAACTCGCCTCCGATCGTGATCCATGTTCCCGAGAAATCCTCTATGAATTCTCCCTTGTCATAATCAGCGTCAAGGGAATTGTCCGAACCCAGATAAATATACTTTCCGGAATCGGGATCCTCATAATAAAGGAGGAAGTTTACGGTCTCCACCATATCAAGACCCGATGTTATCTTCAGATGATGATATCCGTCCTTGTCCGTCTCCACCTTATATTTCAGATCATATTTTTCCTTTTCGACCGGTGTCACCTCGCTCAGAGATTCGTAAAATTCATCCGCGGAAGGTTCGTTGTAATCTGCGGCTATGCTCTGTCCGCCATTAAAGAAGCTGTCGTATTTTCCTTCCTGTGCCTCCTGTGAAGGATAGGCTTCCTTCCATGCATCCTCCCAGTTCTTTTCCCATTCGACACTGTCCCAGTTTCCCATTATGACATTTGTAAAGCCCACAAAAGCGTCATTGTTGGCAAAGCTTTTGTATTCATCAAGCTTTTCCTGTTCAACCTCCAGAGGATAAAACACCGACAGGCCGTGGGAGTCCTTTCTGCTGCTGCCGTGGGTTTCATATACGACGGCGTTTTCGAGTGCTTTTGTGACAGAATCAGCATTCTGGTTCAGCACGCTTTCGGTCTTTTTGACCATATCCCCAAGATCGATCATGTTTGTGTAGCCGTCCGCGTCCGTATTCGGACCCAGTCTTTCGGCACTTGATGCCCCCTGGGTTATTTTTCTCAAGTTCCCGGTATCCTGGGTTGAGAGCACCATCTCAAGCGAAAGCCGCCTGTAGGCTGCAGAAAGCTGCGGTATCCTGGTCAGATCGGTGACCGAAAGTGTTGACATATCATCCTCTTCGGTGATCTCACACTTTTGCATGAATCCGTCAGCTATGCGCTTTCCAAGCTTTTGTCCGTCCATTGACAAGTCGCTTCCGAGGAAATTCAGATAATCCGTATAATCCCATCCGCCACCGGGTTCCAGCTCCTGGGATGCAATCATATAGTGTCCGTATCCCTGCAAGGCCTCCGCATTTTCAAGCGTGGCCATCAAACAGGCATCAAATCCGATGACTTCAAAGGGAACGTCAGCCTCCGTAAAGGCTTTTTTGAGTTCCGCAAGTGTCAGACAGTCTCCATCATATAGTTCATCAAAACATACACCGGTTGTGGAGCCTCCGCCGTGATCCCAGAATATGATCATATACTTGTCTGCCGGGCGGGTTTTTCTGCCCCATGCAATGAAATCCTTCAGATTTTCGGGATCTCCCATGGACCGGAGGGGTTCGGTCTTTTCAAGATGCATCCCGTCCTCGCCAAAGCTGTAAAAGCCCAGGGTCTCCGGATCGATCTTTGCGGCTTCATCAGACCATTCTTTGCATCCGCCGGTTTCAACCAGCACATTGACCTTTTCCGGATCATCTACTGACAGGATCTCACAAAGATTCAATGTTGCCGCCTCGCCTTTTGATTCCAGATCCGATCCGCACATATATACCATTACCGTCCACGAACCGCCGCTTCCGCTATCTGCGGATCTGTCCATCAATTCGTCGCTTTCTTCCTCCAAAGGCTCCTCTTCCGGTTCCTCTTCGACAGCTTCCGCTTCTTCCTCCGTGGTGATCTCCTCCGCCTCCTCTTCCTCAGGTACGGCACTGAACATCAGATAGCCTATGAAAACTATCAGGAGGATCGCCACGATCACCAGTACTATAATAAGACCTTTTCTGCTCTTCTTTTTTTCCATACTATCCTTTCCTGCTATTTAAGCTTCTCTACATCAGATGCTTTTTCTCCGGCATGAGTGTACGAACCTTCCACTGCAGCCTTTACCTCAGCGTTATCGGATGTCAGTGAGATATCCGGGCCGCCCTCAGCCTTTATGCTGATCGTCTGGTTCTCCGCAAAAGAGTTGTCCGTGCTGGTTATTGTCGCAGTATAGGTCCCGTCACCGTTATCCTTGTACTCTCCCTCTGCATAGAGCACAGGTGCCGATGCTCCCACCACATTGATCATGAAATCCTTTTCCGACAAAACTCCGAAGATATACTGAGTATCACCCTTCCAGAATCCGTAGTATCCCTGCATCAGGACCTGATCGGATTCCGCCATGTCTTCTGCAGGTTCTGCTGGTTCTGCGGGTTCTTCAGACTCTGCGGGTTCTGCAGGCTCCTCAACTTCAATTTCCTCTTCCTCGTACTCTGCATCCTC
>CACZNS010000006.1 GCA_902782575.1 uncultured Lachnospiraceae bacterium | reverse complement strand
TCGTACAAGGTTGTTGAAGATGCGGAAGGGACGGTTGTCCTCTCGTATGTTGAGCGCTCAGACGGACTCGAAAAAGTGCGAAGCAGATATCTCGGCAAGATGGCCCTGTTCACTGATCGCGATGACTTTACCACGGAACAAATCGTACTCAGCTATCGCGCTGCATGGAAGATAGAAGCAGCGTTCAGGCAGATGAAGGATACAGAGCACCTCTCGGTTCGTCCAATCTTTCATTGGACGGACGAAAAGATTAACGTTCATCTTTTTTCCTGTGTACTTGCTTACAGGTTGTGCTGTTTAGCTGTCAAAGAACTTGCCGATAAAGGCGTTGGTATAACAATCAACGACCTGCTTTGTGGGATGTCCGAAATCCGAAGGGTGACAACATTTTTCGGAGATCTGGGTGGGACTCGTCCCCAACAGGTACGGACGTTTTCTCGTGGCAATGAAACTGCGGAAAAAATCTGTGCCGAGTATGGTCTGAAAGACCTGTACGGAAAAGTGGGTAATCGCAGCAAGTAGCCGCGAGCCCGCATTATTAGTAGCTTTATGGCAGTTTTTTCACGTAACTTTTAAACTACCGCTAAATAATCACCACCGCAATAAACTCTTCATCACAGGAAATCGCAAAACTTCCATCACATTTTTCAATCACTCCCTGCACATTTGACAGCCCTATACCATGTCCGTCCTTTGAACTTCTTTGTACCCTGTTATCTTCAATCTCCACCTTCTGCACAACCGGATTCCTGACCGTAAAAATCATCTTTGAATCCTTTTCCACAAGCTTCACTTGTACAGAAGCCGTCTTCCCAAGAGACTTTATCTTTTCGCATTCATGGATCGCATTTTCAAGAAGATTCCCCATTACCACGACAATATCATCATCAGAAAGTCTGATATCATGCATATCACCTACTGTAAATGACATCCCTATATCTTCACTTCTTGCAATGCGGTAATATTGGTTTAAGATCGCATTTACTACAGGATGTCCAGCATTGACCTCTGACATTTCGACGGCAATACTCTTTGTCAGCCCCTCCGTAAATTCAATAGCCGAATCCACATCCCCGGCTTTAAGTAATTCCTCAACAGTTCCCAGCTGTTTTTTATAATCATGAAGTTTCTTTCCCTGACGTTCATACAATGACTGCATATCCCGAAATGCCTGCAGCTGATTCTGCTTGCTTTCAAGCTGTATCTCAGATAAACGTATCTTCTCATCCTTTATCAGGGAATCCTGCAAAAGAAATAAGGAAATAATATTAACTGCAAGCAGTACAGCCGACACAGTACCCTGAAACATCATATTGCCTGACGGTGATACAAAAAATGCATACGAAAACAGTCCCACGATCGCCGTAACAAGCGGAAGCCATATAAAAGACTTAAGCAGTACATATTCCTTTTTCAAGTACTCATTCAACAAAGGCAGCCTTTTACGGAGAAAAAACTCTATACACAGTGAAATGAGACAAGCTAAAACGGCCATGAAATTTATAAACAGCCGATCATCACTATACTTAAGCTGAAATAGTACCATTACTAAAGTCTGCACCAGAACCTGCAAAAGAATCGCTGACCCGGAAAAGAATATACTCATGATCCAACTTGCCCTGTAGCATAGTTTTATATAAAACATATGCATCGCGATATATGGTAAAAGCTTTATAGGATAGTACTTTTCAGGTATTATTGCAAACAATAAAGCATTTCCTATTAGAAGCATTGCAATCACGATATAGGAAAGCAGCTTATGCAGTTTATTCCCTTTGTACTCCATAAAAGAATCATAATAAAAAATACACACAGCGGTTTCTATAAATGCCGTGATAAACAAAAGCACAAAATCCATCATAATTCTTTCCCCACAAACAAGGTATATTCCTGACGCACCTGCTTATATCTGGCCTTCGGTACAGGAAGTTGTCTTCCGTCATCTAAAGTAAGTACATAGCTGTTTATTCCACGGATGTGCGCCATGTTTACAAGAAAGCTATTATGAGTACGAAGGAAACCATAACCCTTTAGCATCTCTTCCAAACCATCCAGCTTCTCATAAATCTGATAAGTCTCATTTTTAAGTTTGATCAGATTCTTGTGCCCTGATGTTTCGATCAATATGATATCGGATGCTTTCAGCCTCATCTCCCCTTCGACACACGAAAATGTGATGACCTTGGACTTTTTCCTTATTTCGCCACAAATATCATCCATACACTCGATAAAAGTCTTAACCAGATCATCCTTTATAAGAAACCTGCTTGCCCGAACCTTATACCCGTCAAGCGCATAGTTCATAAAAGCGGTAACAAGAACGATCGGCACATCATCCTTTTCCTCACGTATTTTCTTCGCCACGGACAATCCATCCATATCATCCATATTGATGTCCAAGAAAATGATATCCACTTCTTCCCCATTACTGACAGTCTTCAACAGTTCAGATCCAGACTTATATTCCGATATGGAAAAGCCGATATTATTCTCAGCGTCATACGCTTCAATAAGCTTCTTTAGCCTCGCAATATCCTTTTTGTCATCATCACAGACTGCGATTTTCATAGTCCACCTTCTTCTAATAGTCTATCTATATTATATCGGTATTCCGCTCTGCAAATAAAATGCCTCTGCACAAAACGACTATGAAATGTCATAAAACGACTATAGAAAAAATAAACCCGTAGCCATCTGTTCATCACAGACAACCACGGGAATCCACT
>CACZNS010000005.1 GCA_902782575.1 uncultured Lachnospiraceae bacterium | reverse complement strand
GAGCATTTCCTTCAGCATCCGTAAGAGTAACTATGGTGTTGTTGAAGGAAGACTGAATATGTGCCTGTCCGTGTTCAACGTTTTTTCTGACGCGCTTCTTCGTAACCTTCTTCGCGCCTGACTTATTATTACCAGCCATTTAAACTAACCTACCTCGCTATCATTTTTTCAACGTTAATAGTTCCCTGTTTCAGTTACTTTTTCTTATTTGCAACTGTTCTGCGCGGACCCTTGCAGGTTCTTGCATTGGTCTTTGTCTTCTGACCGCGGCACGGCAGACCCTTTCTGTGACGGATCCCCCTGTAGCATCCGATCTCGGTCAGACGCTTGATATTCATAGCGGTTTCTCTTCTGAGATCACCTTCGATCGTCTGTGTACGATCAATAACCTCACGGATCTTGGATACTTCCTCCTCCGTCAGATCGCGTACACGCGTATCGGGGCTCACTCCTGCTTCCGCCAGAATACGATTGGAGCTTGCACGGCCGATCCCGTAAATATAGGTCAGACCGATCTCCACGCGCTTCTCTCTCGGTAAATCAACACCAGCGATTCGAGCCATTCTGAGTATGAACCTCCTTTCTTCATTATTTTATTTTGCATAAACAGCATTGACCCCGGACAACTGCATCTCGCCTGAACGAGGCCATAAGAGCGAAAATTCCACTCTTAACCCTGTACCTGCTTATGCTTAGGATTCTCGCAGATAATGCGGATCTTTCCCTTACGTTTTACGACCTTGCACTTCTCGCAGATCGGTTTAACAGATGATCTTACTTTCATGACAATCCTCTTTCCTTATATAAACACACTATTGAAACCATTACTGTAAAAAAGCGCCGACGTATATAATAACATACCGACTTTACCTTTTCAAGCAGATTTTATTTATCTCTCCAGGTGATCCGTCCCTTCGTCAGATCATAAGGCGAAAGCTCGATCGTCACCTTATCACCGGGAAGTATCTTAATGAAATTCATTCTCAGCTTGCCGCTGATATGAGCAAGAACCTCATGTCCGTTGTCCAATCTAACCTGAAACATTGCATTCGGCAGTTTCTCGATTACAGTTCCTTCAATTTCAATAACATCAGCTTTTGACATATTTTTACAGTATCCTCTCTATCGCCGCAAACACGTCTTTTGCATCTTGTGTTCCGTCTACAGTCTGCAGGATCTTCTTCCCGGAATAGTACTCGATCAGCGGTTGGGTCTGCTGATGGTAAACCTCCAGACGTTTTTTTACCGTTTCCGGTTTATCATCGTCTCTGAGCACCAGCTCACTTCCGCAATGATCACAGATTCCTTCCTGCTTCGGCGGCAGTGCCTGTATATGATATGTTGCACCGCATTTCAGACATGCTCTCCGCCCGGACATTCTTCCCACGATATTTTCATCTGGTACATCCACATTGATCGCCACATCTACCTGATCGCCAAGCTTCTTAAGCTCCGCGTCGAGTACCTCAGCCTGCGGGATCGTCCTAGGAAATCCATCCAGCACATATCCGTCCTTGCAGTCACTCTGCGCCACTCTGTCCAGCAGGATACGTACCGTCAGTTCATCAGGAACCAGCTTTCCCTCATCCATATATTTCTTTGCTTCTTTTCCGAGCTCTGTACCGTTCTTGATATTTGCCCTGAAAATATCTCCCGTAGATACATGAGGGATCTTATACTGTTCGGCGATCATTTTCGCCTGCGTGCCTTTTCCTGCGCCGGGCGCTCCCAGCATAATGATTTTCATCTCATCATTCCTTTCAGGTATTCAAGAAGCCTTTATAGTTCCGGACTACCATCTGTGACTCAACCTGCTTGATCGTCTCGAGGATAACACCCACGATAATGATCAGCGAAGTACCTCCGAATGTTACATGTGCATTAAATACTCCATTGAAAAAGATCGGGATCATCGCTACGATGATCAGACCGACAGCACCGATAAAAATAATGTAATTGAGGATCTTCGTCAGATAATCGCTGGTTGGTTTGCCGGGCCTGATCCCCGGGATAAAGCCGCCCTGTTTCTTCATATTATCTGCCACCTCAAGCGGGTTGAACGTAATGGAGGTATAAAAATAAGCGAAAAACACAACCAGTACGATATAGATCAGCGCACCGATGGTATACCAGGGTGTAGCAGTTTTAAACCAGTTGGAAGAGCTCAATGTTCTGAGAATATGTCCCCAGATCGAAGTACCTCCGGATCTGCCAAGCAGCTGACTGATCACTACCGGAAACTGCATCAGAGACGAGGCAAAAATGATCGGGATAACTCCTCCCGTATTGACCTTAAGCGGAATGTAAGTCGAATTTCCGCCGAGCATCTTTCTCCCCTGCATCTTCTTCGCATACTGTACAGGTATTCTTCTCTCTGCATCATTCAAAAGGATCGTCAGGACAACAGTCGCCAGAATGACCGCCAGAATGATCACTGCAGACAATATTGCGAATGCGACGGCTTTATCGGCCACAAACTGCTGATAAAGACCTGTCATGTCATCCGGGATCCTGGAGAGGATGTTGATCGTCAGGACAATGGATATACCGTTTCCGACGCCATGCTCCGTGATCTGCTCCCCGATCCACATAAGAAATGCAGAACCGGCTGTAAGGGCACAGATGATCATGATCACGTTCAGGACATTGAACTGGGTCAGCAGATTCTGTCTGCCGAAACCGATCGCCATTGCCGTAGACTCGATCAATGCCAGACCGATCGTCAGATATCTCGTGATCGAAACCAGCTTCTTTCTGCCTTCCTCCCCTTCGCGCTGCATTTCCTCAAGGGCCGGGATTGCGATCGTCAGCAGCTGGACAATAATGGATGATGTAATGTACGGTGTGATGTTCAATGCAAATAACGACATATTCTCAAAGGAACCGCCTGTAAACGCATTGAAGAAATCAAAGGAATCCCCGGTTAACTGCGAAAACCACTCCTGAAAATAATACCGGTTAAAACCTGGCAGCGGCAGCTCGCAGCCAAGGCGGATTACGATCAGCATACAGAAAGTAAAGATCAGTCTGTTTCTGATATCCTTGACCTTGAACGCATTGCGCACTGTTTCAAACATCAGATCACCTCCGCTTTCCCACCTGCCGCTTCAATTTTTTCCTTGGCTGAGGCAGAAAAAGCATTTGCCTTTACCGTAAGCTTTTTTGTGATCTCACCTTTTCCGAGAATTTTCAGTCCGTCGCAGGTGTCTTTAATAATGCCTCTCTCGATCAGATCCTCTGAAACGACCGTATCGCCATCCTGATAAAATTTCTCCAGCTGGCAGACATTCAAAGTGACTATTTCCTTTGTGTTGTAATTCTTAAAGCCTCTCTTCGGGATCCTTCTGTAAAGAGGCATCTGTCCGCCTTCGAATCCTATCCTGGGAGCGCCGGACCGTGCCTTCTGTCCCTTATGTCCGTAACCGGCGGTTTTGCCGTTTCCCGAGCCGTGTCCGCGGCCTCTTCTGAAATTGTCACTGTGCTTAGAACCCTTTGCGGGTCTTAAATTTGATAATTCCATTTTATTTCCTCCTGATTTCGCTGCGGAGTCATGATGAGAATAATTCATATCGACTCCTGAACGCCCAAATTTATGGACTCGCCTGTTTTACACCTCTTCTACCTTGAGGAGATGACTTACCTGCTTGATCATTCCGCGTACAGCGGAGTTATCCGGCAGTTCAACCGTGCTGTTCGTCTTGTGAAGACCAAGCGCCTCAACCGTTTTTCTGTGCTTCGGGATCGCACCGATCGGAGACTTCTTCAACGTTATCTTTAATGTAGCCATAATGTACCTCTCATTTCTGTATCAGTTACGACTGACTGCCGGTTCATAGCTCTTACCACGAACGGCAGTCATAGGAATCCATGTACTGTCCTGATCAGGCGCGGATCTCTTCTACGGACTTGCCGCGTTTCCGTGCTATCTCCTCAGGGGATTTGATCTGTGAAAGCGCATCGATCGTAGCCAATACGACATTCTGCTTATTGTTGGAACCAAGAGACTTGGTCCTGATATTCCGGATCCCTGCCAGCTCACAGACGATACGTGCCGGACCTCCTGCGATGATACCGGTACCTTCCGGAGCCCTCTTCAGCAGAATCTGCGCCCCGCCGAATTTGCCGATAAAATCGTGAGTTACGGATGCATTTTCGTCTAAAGCCACATCGATCAGATGCTTGGCAGCATCTTCCTTCCCCTTTCGGATTGCCTCAGGGATCTCAGTCGCTTTTCCAAGGCCTACACCTACGTGGCCGTTCTCATCCCCTACCACGACAAGTGCCGTGAATCGCATGTTACGACCGCCCTTGACAACCTTGGTGACGCGCTTGATCGTAACGACCTTATCCAGCATTCCGTCATCATTTTTATTATTATTGAATTCCATTGCCATTGTGTCTGCCCCTTTCCTTAGAACTCCAGTCCTGCTTCTCTTGCTGCATCAGCAAGCGCCTGAACCTTTCCGTGATAAATAAAGCCGCCGCGATCAAAAACTACTGTCTTGATCCCTTTCGCAACTGCCCTCTCGCCGATAACCTTTCCGACATAGGCTGCCGCTTCAACGTCATCTGTATTCTTCAGAGCGGAACGGACATCCTTCTCTACCGTCGATGCGGCAACAAGCGTGTTGCCCGCCACATCGTCAATGATCTGAGCATACATATGGCTGTTGCTTCTGAAGACAGACAGACGCGGGCGCTCCGCCGTACCGCTGAAACGATTACGGATCTTTAAGTGTTTTTTCGCACGTACATCGGATCTTGATTTTTTGCTAATCATTTTGTACTCCTTTATTATTCTTCTCAGCCGGCAGACCCGTATAAAGACCTGCCTGAAAAATCCGTCAGGATCTCCCTTACTTCTTACCTGTCTTTCCTACCTTGCGCCTGATATGCTCGTCGCTGTATTTAATACCCTTGCCCTTATACGGCTCAGGGCGCTTCTTGTCTCTGATCACCGCTGCATACTGTCCGACCTTTTCCTTGTCGATCCCGCTGACAATGATCTTGTTGTCTTCGACCTTTGTCTCGATTCCTTCAGGATCCTCCATAACGACAGGATGGGAATATCCGAGATTCAATGTCAGTGTCTTGCCCTGCTTGGCAGCTCTGTAGCCGACACCGTTGATCTCCAGCGTCTTGGCATAGCCGTCGGTCACCCCGACTACCATATTATGAATCAGCGTCCTTGTCAGACCATGAAGGGCTCTGACCTCTTTCTCATCATTCGGACGCTCCACCGTGATGGTTCCGTCTTCCTGCTTGATGGTAAGCATTGCCGAAAGAGCCCTTGAAAGCTCACCTTTCGGTCCTTTTACAGTCACTTTATTATTTTCTGCGACACTGACCGTAACGCCGGCCGGTACCGCGATAGGCATTTTTCCGATTCGTGACATGCCCGCACCTCCTGTTTGATTTGTTTACCAGATGAATGCCAGCACTTCGCCGCCGACACCCAGCTCTCTTGCCTTCTTATCCGTTACTACTCCGTTGTTCGTGGAAATGATCGCGATTCCGAGTCCGCCGAGTACTCTCGGAAGCTCATCCTTGCCGGCATAAACTCTCAGACCCGGTTTGGATATTCTCTTTAATCCCGTCAGAACCTTTTCTCTCTTATTGTCTCCGTACTTCAGACTTACTTTGATATTCTGAAATCCGTTTCCGTCGTCAACCAGATCGTACTTCTTGATGTATCCCTCATTTACAAGAATGTCTGCGATCGCAACCTTTATCTTGGAAACCGGGATCTCTACCGTATCATGCTTTGCGGTATTTGCATTACGGATTCTTGTAAGCATATCCGCAATGGGATCGTTCGTTGTCATACTTCACTTAACCTCCTGTTTTATTCCGATATAATCTACCGGTTTACAACACTGCAAATCTACTGTCTACCAGGATGCTTTCCTGACACCCGGGATCTGTCCCTTATAAGCGAGTTCTCTGAAACAGACTCTGCAGATACCGTATTTCTTCAATACCGCATGCGGACGTCCGCAGATCCTGCAGCGTGTATAAGCACGTGTCGAGAATTTGGGTTTACGCTGCTGCTTTAACTTCATTGATAACTTAGCCATTAAATAACCTCCATTGCTTATTCAGCCTTCGATCTTATACCGTCTCCTGCTTTTCAAACGGCATATTGAAGAGTCTTAACAATTCTCTTGCCTCTTCATCCGTTTTGGCGGTCGTTACAACAACAACATCCATTCCTCTTACCTTATCGATCTTGTCATACTCGATCTCCGGAAAGATGATCTGCTCACGGATTCCCAGCGCATAATTTCCTCTACCGTCGAATGAATTTGCACTGACACCCCGGAAGTCACGGACACGGGGAAGAGCAAGATTGACAAGCCTGTCCAGGAAATCATACATCTTGTCTCCGCGAAGGGTGACCTTGCAGCCGATCGGCATGCCTTCCCTGATCTTGAAGTTCGCGACAGCCTTCTTGGCCTTTGTTGTGACGGCATGCTGTCCCGTGATCCTTTCAAGATCCGCCACCGCGGAATCCAGAAGCTTAACATCCTCCTTCGCTTCTCCGACGCCCATGTTTACAACGATCTTTTCGATCTTCGGAATCTCCATGACGTTCTTATAGCCGAATTTCTTTTTCATGGCATCCTTTATCTCATTCTCATATGTTTCTCTGAGTCTGCTCACTTGACCTCAAACCTCCTTCTCCCTTAATCGATCACATCGCCTGTGGACTTCGCAATGCGCACTTTCTTTTCTCCGTCTACCCGAAATCCCACTCGCGTAGGTTTGCCGTTGTGCACATACATCACGTTGGAAAGATCAATCGCGCCTTCCTGATGCGTGATCCCGCCGTCGGGATTGGCTGCCGAAGGCTTGGTATGCTTCGTCAGCATGTTGACTCCCTCAACCAGGACCTTTCCCTTCTTGGCATCCACACTGACAACCTTTCCCTGCTTTCCTTTATTTCTTCCGGCAATGACCTGTACGGTATCGCCTTTTTTGATCTTACATGTTGCCATCCTTATACCTCCTCAAAGCACTTCGGGCGCCAGCGAAACGATCTTCATAAACTGCTTGTCACGAAGCTCTCTCGCTACCGGTCCGAAAATACGGGTTCCCCTCGGGGTATTGTCATCTTTGATAATAACAGCCGCATTCTCGTCAAACCTGATATAGGAACCGTCCTTACGGCGTATACTCTTAACTGTACGTACAACAACCGCCTTAACCACGTCTCCCTTTTTAACAACGCCGCCCGGTGTTGCATCTTTAACGGTAGCGGTGATGATATCGCCGACCCCGGCATATCTTCTGGTCGAACCACCCATAACCCTGATGCAGAGGATCTCTTTCGCACCGGTATTATCAGCGACTCTGAGTCTTGTCTCCTGCTGAACCATCTTTTCCTCCTTCTAAATTCGCTGCCCGGGAAAGCCCATCGGCCTCCGGATCACTTCGCACGCTCTACGATCTCGACCAGTCTCCATCTCTTTGTCTTGGAAAGCGGCCTTGTCTCCATGACTCTGACAGTGTCTCCGATATTACACTCGTTCTTCTCGTCATGTGCGTGAAGCTTATAAGTACGCTTGACGATCTTTTTATAGAGAGGATGTCTGACATGGTCCTCGACTGCTACCGTGATCGTCTTGTCCATCTTATTGCTGACGACCTTTCCGGTACGTGTTTTCCTAAGATTTCTTTCAGTTGTATCCAAAATCTTCTTCTCCTTTCCCGTCAGGCGTTA
Organism: uncultured Lachnospiraceae bacterium; assembly: GCA_902782575.1. Lineage (GTDB taxonomy): Bacteria > Bacillota > Clostridia > Lachnospirales > Lachnospiraceae > NK4A144. Next base: position 46,835 of record CACZNS010000005.1, on the reverse strand, counting down.
GCCTTCTCTGTAATGATCGTCTGGATCCTTGCTATATTTTTTCTGACTTCCTTGATCCGGCCCGTATTATCCAGCTGATTGGTCGCGTTCTGAAATCTCAGGTTGAAGAGTTCCTTCTTTGCCGCTACCAGATCGCCTTTCAGCTCTGTCTCAGTCTTTGCTCTCAAATCCTTAATGTATTTATCTGTTTTCATGACGCATTGCCCCCTTCCATCTCAGCAGTCGCAGCCCCTGTCTTGGAATCGGGAAGGGTCCCTTCCTGAGCGCTTACGATTGCAGCAAGCTCGTCCTTGGAAACAATCTTGCACTTGCAGGGAAGCTTGTGTGTTGCAAGCCTTAATGCCTCCCGTGCAGTCTCCTCCGGTACTCCGGCGATCTCAAACAGCACACGGCCCGGCTTTACAACTGCCACCCAGTATTCCAGCGCACCTTTTCCTGAACCCATTCGGGTCTCGGCAGGCTTTGCCGTAACCGGCTTATCCGGGAAGATTTTGATCCAGACCTTACCACCACGTTTTACATATCTTGTCATGGCAACACGGGCAGCCTCGATCTGGTTTGATTTGATCCAGCACGGCTCCGTTGCGATGATACCGTACTCACCGTAAGTGATGGTATTTCCGCTGTGCGCCTTTCCTTTCATCGTACCCCGCATCTGCTTGCGGTGCTTTACTCTCTTCGGCATTAACATTATCTATCGCCCCCTTCTCTTTCAGACCTCTCAGCCGGAGCTCCAGCCTTACCTTTGCCAAGAATCTCATCTTTATAGATCCAAACCTTCACGCCGACCTTTCCGTAAGTGGTATTGGCTTCGGCAAATCCATAATCAATATCCGCTCTCAATGTCTGAAGCGGGATCGTTCCTTCCGAATAAAACTCGGTACGTGCCATATCCGCACCGCCAAGGCGCCCGGATACGCTCGTTTTGATTCCCTTTGCGCCGCTCTTTAACGTCCTCTGCATGCAGGACTTCATGGCGCGGCGGAAGGAGATACGTCTTTCAAGCTGCTCCGCGATATTCTCCGCCACGAGCTGTGCATCCTTATCCGGCCTCTTGATCTCCCGTACATCCAGAACCAGACTCTGTTTCGTATGCTTCTGCAGCTTTTTCTTTGTTTTTTCAAGCTCTGCACCGCCCTTGCCGATGATGACACCGACCTTGGCAGCAAATACGATCACTTTGACTCTGCCTTCGGCTCTCTCTATCTCGATCTTGGAAACGCCTGCGTTATACAGCTCCTTCTTCAGGAACTTTCTGATATTGTAATCTTCCACGAGATTGTCCGCAAATTCGCTCTCGGAAGCATACCATCTCGAATCCCAGTCGCTGATGATTCCTACTCTGAGACCGTGAGGATTAACTTTCTGACCCATTTGATTAACTCCTTTCCCTTATCAATTCTTCTCGTCAAGGACTACTGTGATGTGGCTCATCCTCTTCAGGATCCGGTAAGCTCTGCCCTGTGCACGGGGCTGGATCCTTTTCATCATCGGGCCCTGGCTCGCATAGCATTCCGCAATATAAAGCGAATCTCCGTTCATGCCGTTATTGTTTTCCGCATTTGCCTTGGCGGATTCAACCAGCTTCTTGATCACTCCCGAAGCATACCTCGGATTATATGTCAGGATCGCGATCGCCTCGTTTACGCCCTTTCCTCTGATCGCATCCAGCACGAAGCAGGCTTTCTGGATCGGTATTCTCGCGTAGGACAGCTTTGCCGACGGTCTCGTATCCTTTTTGCTGTTTCTTTCTCTCTTTATCTGAGATCTGTGTCCCTTAGCCATGGGATTTATTTCCTCCTTTCGTTCCGCTCGGTACCGTCAGGCGGTACCGGCCTCGATCATCCTACTTTCGACTTCGACTCTGTGTTGCCGTGGCCTCTGTAGGTTCTGGTCATAACAAACTCACCGAGCTTATGTCCAACCATGTCTTCTGTGATATAAACCGGAACATGCTTTCTTCCGTCATGTACCGCGATTGTATGTCCCACGAAAGAAGGGAAGATCGTTGAGCGGCGGGACCAGGTCTTGATAACCTCTTTCTTTCCCGATGCATTCATGGCGTCAACCTTCTTCAAAAGACTCTTATCCGCAAAAGGTCCCTTTTTAATTGAACGTGACATTAATTTTCCCTCCTTAGCCTAACGCCTTACCGTTTCTTCTTCTGATGATCAGTTTGTTGGAAGCCTTCTTAGCCTTACGCGTCTTGTAACCAAGCGCCGGCTTGCCCCACGGAGTACTCGGGCCGGGACGTCCGATGGGCGCACGTCCCTCGCCACCGCCATGCGGGTGATCATTCGGATTCATAACGGATCCCCGGACGGTAGGACGGATACCCATGTGACGGATCCTGCCTGCCTTGCCGTAGTTGATCAGGTTGTGGTCGATGTTTCCGATCGTTCCGATCGTTGCACGGCACTCGATCGGCACCATTCTCATTTCGCCGGAGGGAAGCTTCACTGTAGCGTACCTGCCCTCCTTGGCCATCAGCTGTGCGGTCACACCGGCAGATCTTACCATCTGGCCGCCTTTCCCAGGATGCAGCTCGATGTTGTGGATGTTGGAGCCGACCGGGATCTTGTCAAACGGGAGACAGTTTCCGACCCTTACTTCTGCGTCAGGTCCGTTCATGATCTTCATGCCGTCCTTCAGGCCTTCGGGTGCAAGGATATATCTCTTCTCGCCGTCGGCATAGCAGATCAGCGCGATATTCGCCGTACGGTTCGGGTCATACTCAATGCCCACCACCGTAGCCGGGATACCGTCCTTGTCATTTCTCTTGAAATCGATGATCCTGTACTTCTGCCTGTTGCCGCCGCCCTGATGGCGTACCGTGATCTTTCCCTGATTATTGCGGCCCGCATTCTTTCTCTTGGATGCGAGCAGTGATTTCTCCGGTGTCTTCTTTGTGATCTCGGAGAAATCCGATCCTGTCATATGCCTTCTTGAAGGCGTATATGGGTTATATGATTTGATTCCCATTGTTCATTTTCCTTTCTATGCTGAATATTGTTTTCTCAGCACCGTCTGTTAACCAATCTGTCTGTCCTGCGATTTTATAATCCCTGGAAGATCTCGATCTCCTTGGAATCTTCCGTCAGCTTGACGATCGCCTTTTTCTTTTTGGCCGTCTTTCCCGTAACAAGTCCCCGTCTCCGGTTCTTGCCTTCCAGGTTCATCGTAAAGACCTTTTCAACCTTTGCGCCGTCAAACATCTTCTCAACCGCTTCCTTGATCTGAGCCTTGTTTGCTTCCGGATGAACCAGAAACGTATACTTCCTCTCGGATTGCGCTTCCATGGATTTCTCCGTAACAAGCGGCTTCAGGATCACGTCATAATATTTGATATCCGCCATTATGCATACACCTCCTCAAGCTTTGCAACCGCCGCCTTTGTGGTGATGACGGTATTGTACTTCATAATGTCATAGGTATTGATCGTATTGATCTGGGCCGTGATAACATTCGGAATATTCCTTGCGCTCAGGATCACGTTCTTATCCAGACTGTCCAGGATCACGATCGCCTTGTTGACCTTGAATGCATCCAGAACGGCCTGGAACTTCCTGGTCTTGATCTCGTCCAGCTTCAGTTCGTCGATCACGATGAACTTCTCCTCCTGAACCCTGGACGTAAGTGCCGACTTCAGCGCCGCCCTCTTCTCTTTCTTGTTCAGCTTGAACGAATAATCTCTCGGAACCGGTGCAAAAACCACTCCGCCGTGTGTCCACTGAGGGGACCTCGTTGAACCCTGCCTTGCGTGGCCGGTACCCTTCTGTCTCCAGGGCTTTCTTCCGCCGCCGGAGACTTCCGAACGTGTCTTAGCCTTCTGTGTTCCCTGGCGTCTGTCCGCCAGCTGCTGTGTAACCGCCATATGTACAAGGTGCTCGTTGACCTTTACTCCGAACAGTTCATCGTTCAGATCCAGCTTTCCGACTTCCTTGCCTTCCATATTAAAAACCGATACATTAGCCATTTTTCGTCTGCTCCTCCTTTCTTCCGGTTATTTCGAGACCTTGGTAGTCTCTTTAATGGTGATCAGGGCCTTCTTTGATCCGGGAACCGCGCCCTTGATCAGGAGCAGATTCTTCTCCGCATCCACACGGACGACCTCAAGATTCTGGATCGTTGTCTTTCTGCTTCCCATATGTCCGGGCATGCCTTTTCCCTTATAGACACGGCTGGGAGAAGAACAAGCGCCGTTTGAACCCTGATGACGGTGGAACTTGGAACCGTGCTTCATGGGTCCTCTGTGCTGTCCGAGTCTCTTGATGGTACCCTGAAATCCTTTTCCCTTTGAGATCGCCGTTGCGTCTACCTTGTCGCCAACCTCGAAGATATCAGCCTTGATCTCCTGCGCCGGCTTATAATCCGTGCAGTTCTCAAACCGGAATTCCCGGAGATATTTCTTGTTGCTGACGCCGGCTTTCTTGAAATGACCCGCCTGCGCCTTATTTGTTCCATGTCTGTGGGCTACTTCCGCCTTGCCGCCCTTGTCCTTCGTGACGACCTTTTCCTTATTGTCCTGAAATCCTACCTGAACAGCCTCATACCCGTCGTTTTCGATCGTCTTCACCTGTGTGACGACGCAGGGACCTGCCTCCAGAACCGTTACCGGAACCAGCACTCCTTCATCATTGAAGATCTGTGTCATTCCGATCTTTGTTGCCAAAATCGCTTTCTTCATTTCTTTTCCTTTCTGCATAGGAACACCGCCGGATCACTGCCCCGGGCCGTGTTCATACAATCTTCTTAATTATTTCCTGTCTTTCATCTTGATATCGATGTACACGCCCGCCGGCATATCCAGTCTGCTCAGAACATCGACTGTCTTCTGCGTCGGAGCAATGATATCGATCAGTCTCTTGTGCGTTCTCTGCTCGAACTGCTCACGGCTGTCCTTGTACTTATGGACCGCTCTCAGGATCGTGATAACCTCCTTCCTGGTAGGAAGCGGTACCGGACCGCTGACCTGTGAACCGTTCTTTTTGACTGTCTCGATGATCTTCTGCGCCGACTGATCTACCAGCTGGTGGTCGTACGCCTTCAGTGTAATTCTCATTACCTGATTTGCCATAAAAAAAGTCGCCTCCTTTTCGCACTTTTCTTGTTTTGAGAAGTACGACAAGCGGTGACTGTACACTTGCCCGTGTGTGTCCTGACACAACCCTGACTCACATCGGTTGTTCTCTATCGTTACGATAGAACTTATAGTACAGTGACTTGTCGCCAGTTTCCACAAGAAACGCACTATTGCGTTTCCTGCCTTGACATTCGCTCCACGGAAAACCCGCCTTACGGCAGCAACCTCACGCTTCATAGCTATCAATGTCACAGCGTTTCATATTATACGGGATGAATTTGCAGAATGCAAGAGTTTTTTTAAAATTCTATACGCCCGGATGCTCCGCAGGGAAGGGTCAGCCCGCTGACGCTTACAGGAAGCCCTACTTCATCCGCCTCTACCCGTTTCCCCGGCCTGCCGGCAAAGGCCGTGCCGAGCATATAGGAGAGAACAGCCGGCTGCAGTCCGGTGGTGTATGAGTTGATCAGCACAAACAGGGGCTCCCTGCTTAATATCTTATTTATCAGCTGAAGCAGCGGAAAAACCGCTTCTTCGATCTTCCAGACCTCGCCTTTCGGACCCCGGCCGTAGGATGGCGGATCCAGGATCACGGCATCATAGGTATTTTCTCTGCGGATCTCCCGCTCCACAAATCTGACGCAATCATCTACGAGCCATCTGCAGCGATCCTCCGGTATTCCGGATGCTGCCGCATTTTCCTTCGCCCACTGAACCATGCCTTTGGATGCATCCACATGAGTCACATGTGCGCCCGCTGCCGCCGCAGACACCGTTGCTCCTCCCGTATACGCAAAAAGATTCAGAAGCTTTACGGATCGTCCCGCATTCCTGATGCGCTCCGCTGACCAGTCCCAGTTTACCGACTGCTCGGGGAAAAGTCCCGTATGCTTAAAAGAGAAGGGCTTTAACCGGAATGACAGTTCATCATATCTGATGCTCCACTCTTCGGGAAGATCAAAAAACTCCCATTCTCCTCCGCCCCGGCTGCTTCTGTGATAATGTGCGTTCGGATGCTTCCAGCCGGGATCCTTTCGCGGAGTATTCCAGATCACCTGCGGATCCGGACGGATCAGGACATATTTCCCCCATCGCTCCAGCTTTTCGCCGCCGGAAGCATCGATCACCTCATAGTCTTTCCATCTGTCTGCCAGATACATCTCAGTCTCCGCTCCGCTTCATTGAAAAACGATCCATGGGATACTGTTTCAGGTTTTCCAGCACCTTCCGGTCATCCGCCTTCGCCAGCAGAACATTCCTGGCCCTGGTAAGCTCAACCTCCGTTTTATGCCGGCTTGGTCCTCCGATACAGCCGCCGGGGCAGATCATCCCTTCGATAAAATCCTCCTGCAGCTTTCCGGCCTTCAGCAGAAGCAGAGCCTTCCGGCATTCATCACCGCCCGCACAGCGCAGCAGCTTGATCCCGTGCACGTCTTCTCCCCGCTCCTTCATGCATTCCAGCACCGCCTTGGCAACCCCTCCGCTTCCGGCAAATTTCTTTCCCCAGGAGGACGCTTCCTGATATTCTTCCTCAACCGGCTCGTAGTCAAGATCCTTTGAGAGCATCAGGGCATGTAATTCACCGTATGTCAGCACATAATCCGCATTGTCCGGGATCGACTCATCCGCCGCCTCGGATTTCTTGGCAATGCAGGGGCCGATGAAAACCGTCACGCATCCGGGACGCGTGGTCTTCAGATATCGGGAAACCGCCACCATAGGAGAAACGGTCTCGGATTTATTGTTCTCATACTGCTCCGGAAAATGCTTTTTCAGCATGTTGATAAAAGCCGGACAGCAGGAAGTGGTCATTTTTCTGCCTTCCCGGAGCGCATCCGACCATTCGAGCGCCTCATACGCCGCCGTCATGTCTCCTCCGAGTCCCACCTCGACCATATCGGAAAAGCCCAGCTTCAGCATCACACTCTTCATCGCCGCCATGGAGATCTCTTCTCCGAACTGCCCCTCCGTTGCCGGAGCACACATGGCGATCACTTCTTTTCCGGCTTTGATCTCCCGGATCACATCCACCAGATAAGTCTTGGAACCGAGAGCACCGAAGGGACAATTATGGATACAATGCCCGCACTGGATACACTTGCTTTCATCTATGACACAAAAACCGTTTTCATCATAGGAGATCGCTCCTACCGGGCAGGATTTTTTACACGGGCGCTCCAGATGTACGATCGCCTCAAACGGACAGGCCTTTGCACACATACCGCATTCCTTGCATTTTGACGGATCGATATGCATCCGGTTTTCCCCCGGAGAGATCGCCCCGAATTTGCAGGAGTTCAGACAGGCCTTTCCCATGCAGAAACGGCAGTTATCCGTAACGGAATAAGCGGAGATCGGACAGCTGTCACAGGCCGGATTGATCACCTGCACGATATTATCGGATTTCTGCCCCGGTGTGGGAGTCTTTGCCTGTGCCAGACGGACCCGTTGACGGATGATCTCCCGCTCTTTATAGATACAGCACCGCCACTCCGGTTTCGGTCCCGGGATCAGCTGAAAAACCACTTCGTCTATATGCTCACTGTCCAGCTGATCGCTCCAGGCCAGCCTGCAGACCTCTTCCATTACCTTATGCTTCAGCTTTACCAGTCCCTGATCATTCGTTATCATAGGTCGATTCCTCCCTGCTGTCTAAGAGTTCCGTATAACAGTAAGTCTAACAAATGTATACCGTAATTTCAATTTCAAAAGGATCCGGAAATTTTCTTAAGTAATTTGTTGCAGTTCTAAAGGTTTTCTTAATAAGTCGACATGATCGGTATATCGGTGCTACAATAGGTGGCGGTTTATTGCAAGAGCATTGACCGGATCCGGCCAATGCCCCGAAAATCTCTTATGGCAGATCATAACGGAGGATTATAATGAAAAAACAATACGTGATATTTCTGATCCTAGCGATCGCATCTATTATATTTGCGTGCAGTATCCGAAAGCTTTCCGATCAGACCGGCGACGGGCAGTCCGGGGACGGTTCTGACGCTTTGGAGATCTCCGAAAATAAAAGTCCTTCAGAGAATGACGAGACTCCCGAAGAGGCAGATACATCTGCGGAGGAAGAGGAAGATGAAACCGTCGTTTCGGAAAACCGGGATACCCCTGAAGCGAAGGAACAGAAAACAGACAAGCCCGTCATCGTGGAAGCAGATATATTAAAGGATGATTTTGATTCGACCCTGAACTGGATCTCCAGGAATGCCGGAAAGTCGATCCCTCTGGATCTCTCCGGCACGGTAAACTACGGAGGACGTTCCAAAACCTATTCACCGAGCGACGATTATAAGGAGATCGACGAAGCTCTGGACAGTTACAGACTGACCAGGGTCGCTGCCTCTGCCCGCGACAGCGGCGCTCCCCTGACTGTGGATCTGTACCGGGATAATAAATACAATATAATAAATAAGATCGTTCTGACCGAATACGGCAGCGACGGGCGCATCATCACCGGCTGGTATTTCAAGGACCGGGATATCATTTACGAATACCGCATCGGCACAGATCTGTACGGGGCTGGTCAGGCCGAAAAAGACTATCCTCTCAACGAAAAACGGGAGACAGAGCTGCTCAACGAAGGCTATCTGATCTATGATACGCTTAAGCAGGTTCCCGGATATGCCCGGATATACGGCTATGCCGGGGATGAATACGGCGGAACTCTGGCAAACGTATACGCAACGATACGGTCTGAAGCTCACGCCTACGAAGAACAGATCCAGACAAACGGAGACGGATATTACGAATTCTATGTACCTGTCAATACAGAGGATTACTATAACATCACCTTTACCTACGGCGACTGGCAGAACGGCTCGATCAACGATATTTCCATTGTCCCCGGCACGACCGAATATTCCTGCGGTGAGATCTTCCTTGCGCCCCCCGGGCAGAACGTCCACGATACGGATATGTATCTGATGAACATCAACAAAAAACCTTCTGCGGATCTGAAAGAAGGAGAATATGAAGTCGTTTTGGAATACAACGCCTTTAAGGCATCCTTAAAACCCCTGGGGCTGAACCGGGAAGACGGAACGTTAAAGACCGGTTTCTCACTTGTGATCAATGCCGATGAGGCAGAGAACTATAAATATTATGTGATCGACAGCCGTAACGCCCGGACCAACAACATGTCCTACGATATGTCGACATGTGAAGCTCATGTGACGGTCTATGACCGGAACGGGATCGTAGCCAGCTACCTTGCCCCCGCGGCGCATGCAGGTGTGGCATGGGAGGTGTTTGAGATCAGGGAGGGAAGGATCCTCCCCATCAACAATTATTTTTATGATACGCCGGAAGATGATTCGATCTTCTTCTAATGCATCGAAAAATAACCGGCTTAACGCGCGGAATGCTTGCCTGAACCTGTACGTCAGAAAACGCGGCTCAGCGGGGTGCAGACTCGTCAAAGCTTTTTCAGTATATGGCTGTCAGGTGAGCAGGCAATCATCCGATCCGGTGATTTAAGAAACGCTATACCGATACATGCGGAAATGCAGACAAGTGATCTGTCGGGTTATGAACCTGGCGGGACACCGGACTAAACTCCGACCTTCTTACACAGCTCCTTCAGAAAGCAATGTCCGCAGTCGGCCTTTCTGGAATGGCAGAGCTCCCGGCCCAGCCGGATCAGCTGCAGATTGATCAGGATCCAGTGGTCCTTCGGGATCTTCTTCATCAGATCGAATTCGATCCTGACCGGATCCTGCTCTGCGGTAAAGCCAAGCCGGTTGGAAACGCGTTTTACATGGGTATCCACAACAATAGAAGGCTCGTGAAAGATATGACCGCGGACAACGTTCGCGGTCTTTCTGCCCACTCCCGGCAGGCTGGTCAGATCCTCTATCCCGCATGGAACCTCTCCGCCGAACCGCTCTCTGATACTCCGGCAGGCTCCGATGATATGCATGGCTTTGGTATGATAGAAACCGACAGCATGGATATCTTTTTCAAGCTCCCCCAGATCCGCGTCGGCAAAATCCTCCACCGAGCGGTATTTCCGGAACAGATCCTTTGTGACCATATTGACACGGGCATCCGTACATTGAGCAGACATGATCGTGGAGATCAGAAGCTGATACGGCTCCTGATAATCCAGATAGCATTTTTCATCACTGCCGTACTCCTCGTCGATCCTCTCCAGTACATTTCGAATGTATTTGCTCACTGCCATTTCCATACCTCTTCCATCTGTGAACCGCTTTAGCGGCCTGCCGGCCCGAAACGGGGTGCTGCCGGCTCCGTGAACGACCGGTCGATGCGGATCCTGTTTTTTCGAAAAAAACAGGATCCTGTGCTATACTATAGTTAATGAATTAAAATAATTGCACTTTCCTGAGCCACAAACACCGACAGCAAGGCATTTGCGGCCCGCGATACGGCAATTTCCAAATCCGTTAACTGTAAAAAACAAATCCCGAGGTTCCATATGTCCGGATCAGTCAAAAAATTTCTGCCGCTGATACTTGCGGCCCTGCATACGATCATTTCATTTTTCACGGATCGTTTGATCTTCACGGTCAGCCCGCTCTCCGCGCTTCACAATTATATTCCCTGCAAGATCCTGATGTTTCTTGCCCTGTATCTTTTCTGGCGTTTTATCTTCTCCGGAAGCAGGGATATCCTGAAATACGCGGCAGTTTACCTGATCCCGGTCATTCTGATCTGCTTTTTCAAGCTCCCGCAGGGTTTTTTAAGCAACGATGAACGTCTGATCTTTGAACAGGCTGTCCAGCTCTCCGACTATACCTGGTTTTACTATCTTACCACATGGTATTATATCATTTCCATTATGATCATTCCGACCTGGTTCGGTCCGATCGCCGTCAAGCTTGTGATAGAGCTTCTCGTCTGCGGATATTGTCTGTCGCGGTTCACAAAGTATCTCGATAAGAGATACGGTCTTCTGCTCTATCTCGGTTTTCTGCTTCCGCCGATCCTTGCCTATACCACCTCAGCTCACCGGATCCCGATCTATATCTTTATTTATCTTTTTCTGATGTTCATGACCCTGATGGACAGACTGGAGGAAATCTCACTCTCCGGGTATAAGCTCTTTGCGGAATTGCTGCTGATCGCCGTTCTCACGCAATGGAGAACTGAAGGGATCTATCTGGCCGTTACCGGCCCTGTCCTGCTGTTCCTCACATATCCCGCCCTGCGAAAAAGCAAAGCAGCGATCCTGAAGGTGTGTATCGCATCTCTGCTCATACAGTATATCGTGGCGATCCCGCAGAACGGAATTCTTCCCACCCGGATGAACGATAAGGCCGATAACCGGATGGGGCCCTTCTATGCCTATACCGTCACAAATATGTTCCGCAACGGACTGGATCCGGAGAAAAATGCCGCCGATCTGAAGGAGATCGACCGTTTTCTGGATATTGAGACCATTCAGGCCCTCAACGATTATCTGGGCGATACCAACTACGAGGATGCTCTGATCCTCTATTATCCCGGATATACCGGAACACGTCCCGATGCGGAGGATGAAGACTATAAGGCCTATGTAGAAGCCTGCAAACGCCTCTTTCTGAATAATCCGGAGGTTCTCCTGCGAACAAAGATCGGCTCCTTTGACTATGCGGCGACTGTTTACGAGATCCGCCTGGAAAAGGGCGGCTTTATGGGTATTGCCGGATTTCTTGTCAGCATAGTCAAAACGATCTCCTATAATCTGTACCTTCCGATGCTGCTGCTGATCATTCTGTTCGTTTATTCCATTATAAAACGCAGGCCCTTTACGTTTGTCCTGACCCTGGGGCTTCTCGGCCACTGGTTTATCGTCTTCGTACTGGCGCCTGCGTCTTATTTCAAATATTATTTCCCGGTTTATTTCACAACCTGGTTCTGGTATGTGATGATCCCTGCAGCGGGCTTATATAACCGCAGCAGATCATCGGCTCTTACATCCGGGAACGGGCAAACTCCTGTTCAAAGCGTTCGCCGAATAGTCTGTTGACAGCCGAAAAGATCGCTCTCACCGAAGCTCTTGTTATGTTCGAGCTGACCCCCACACCATAGGTGATCCTGTTATCATCCGATGACAGCATATGGATATAAGCGGCTGCCTGGGCATTGGAGCCCCCCGTCAGAGCATGCTCTTCATAATCAATGATCTTGACGTTGATCCCAAGCTCATCGCTCAGACCTCTCTTGACAGCATCAATGGGGCCGTTACCGACTGCCGAAAACTCCTTCGCCGTTCCGTGATCCGTATACTGTACCGTAACCTTCGTATCGAATTCCTTCTCGGTATCGTCGGAAAGATCTATCACATTGATCTTGCGGAAATGGATCGGCTCTTTTTTCAGAAGATAATTCTCCCTGAATTTCTCCATCACCTCATCCGGCGCCACTTCACCCTGCTTTTCGGATACGCGCTGAATGATATCGGCGAATTCCTTGTGCATTCCCTTCGGAAGCTTGAAACCGAAATAACTGTCCATGATAAAAGCAACTCCGCCCTTTCCGGACTGGGAATTTATCCTTACGATCGGCTCATACTCGCGGCCGATATCCGCCGGATCGATCGGCAGGTAGGGAACCTCCCACCAATCCTGATTCCTCTCGCGCATAGCCTTGATCCCCTTGCTGATCGCATCCTGATGGGAGCCGGAAAATGCTGTAAACACGAGCTTGCCTGCGTAGGGATGCCGGGGATCGATCTTCATTTTGGTACAGCGCTCATAAACATCGATCAGCTCATTGATATTTTCTATCCGGAGCTCCGGATCGACTCCCTGAGAGAACATATTATAGGCGATCGTAAGAATATCGACATTACCGGTTCTCTCACCGTTTCCGAAAAGAGTTCCCTCCACGCGCTCCGCACCGGCCATCATGGCAAGCTCTGCCGTGGCCACACCCGTACCTCTGTCATTATGAGGATGAATGCTCAGGATTATGCTTTCCCGGTTCTCAAAATGCGTATCCGACCATTCGATCCGGTCCGCAAACACATTCGGCGTCGTCATCTCCACGGTTGACGGCAGATTGATAATGACCTTATTGTCCGGAGTCGCACCCCATTCCCTTACAACAGCATCGCAGACTTCCACAGCATAGTCCGGCTCGGTTCCGGTATAGCTCTCCGGCGAATATTCGAGAATGATCTTTCCCGGGAACGTCTTTGCCCGCTCACGGACCATACGGGTTCCTTCCACCGCAAGCTGCTTTATCTCTTCCCTGCTCTTATGAAATACCACATCCCGCTGAAGGGTAGATGTGGAATTATAAATATGAACGATCGCCTTCGGTATCCCTTCGATCGACTCAAACGTACGATCGATCAGTTCTTCCCGGCATTGCGTCAGCACCTGAACCGTCACATCGTCCGGGATCAGCTTACGGTTCACCAGTTCCCTTAAAAAATCGAATTCTATCTGGGAAGCTGCGGGAAATCCGATCTCAATTTCCTTGAAACCGATCTTAACCAGAAGATTGAACATCTCTATCTTTTCGGATACGACCATCGGGTCGATCAGCGCCTGATTTCCATCCCTCAGATCTACAGAAACCCAAACCGGTGCTTTTTTGATCTGTCTGTTGGGCCACTTTCTCTCAGGAAAGTCCATGACCGGATTTCTTCTGTAACGATTGCAATTCAGCATTCCATACCTCCTTAAAAAAACCCTCTCCGTATCCCGGAGAGGGTCAGCATCTGTAATATCTATTCGCCTAAACCGTTGTCCACAGCGGCAACCAACGCTTTCAGAGCTTCTTCTTCATCTTCTCCCTCACAGATGAATTCGATCTCATCTCCGCATTTCACACAGGCCCCCAACACGCTCAAAACGCTCTTCGCATTAGCCGTATTTTCCCGGAATTTAAATGTGATCAAAGACTTGTACTGCATAGCCTCCTTACACAGGATACCGGCCGGCCGCAAATGCAGCCCCGTGGGATTTTTTATCAGAACTCTTTGTGATACCATTGGAAAATGCCGCCCTCCAGGCTCTTACTTAAATAAACTATATCATTCCCGTCAAGATAATTCAACAAAAAGTATAACGGTTCGATATCCGTCTGATCTGCTTAAAGCACCGTTCTTTCGATCAGAGCAGCCAGTGCTTTTGCATCCTCGTCGATCACCGCCTGATCCCGGCCCTCGATCATGACACGGATCAGCGGCTCCGTTCCCGAGGGACGGATCAGCACTCTGCCCTCACCGGCATATTTCTTCTCAAGAGCATTGATCGCCTCCACGATCTCCGGATACTCCATGTAGCTTTCTCTCTCATGGACCGGAACCTTCGCATTATAAAGAGCCTGCGGAAGGATCTGCATCACCGCTTTCAGCTCTGAAAGCTTCTTTTCGGTTGAACGCACCACTTCCAATAGATGCAGAGCGGAAAGCAGTCCGTCTCCGGTAGTATTCTCATCCAGAAAGATGATATGCCCCGACTGTTCCCCACCGAGATTTGCACCGATCTCACGCATTCTTTCCAGCACGTAGCGGTCTCCCACCTTGGTCTGCTCAATATGAATACCGTTCTTTTCTCCCATCAGCTTAAAGCCGAGATTTGTCATCACGGTAACGACGATCGTGTTATTCTTAAGCGTACCCTTTTCCTTCATGTAATTTCCGATGATGGCCATGATCTCGTCGCCGTTTACGATCTTTCCGTTTTCGTCTACGGCAAGGAGTCTGTCCGCGTCTCCATCAAAAGCCAGCCCCAGCTCTGCTTTTTCCATAACAACACGGGCGCACAGTTCCTCCATATGGGTCGAGCCGCAATTCGAATTGATATTGGTCCCGTCCGGATTATTGTGAATCGCCACTACATCCGCTCCAAGCTCCCGAAGCGTTTCCACTGAAGTATAATATGCCGCACCCTCCGCGCAGTCCACAACCAGCTTCATTCCCCGCAGATCCACGTTGATCTGTTTGATCGAATGATTGATATATTCTTCTCTGGCATCCGAACGGTATTTCACCTTTCCCACCCTGGAGCCGGTAGGAGCCGGAACACCTTTGTTTCCGGAACGGATCAGGGCTTCGATCTGATCCTCCAGTTCATCCGAGAGCTTATATCCATCACCGTTAAAAAACTTGATCCCGTTAAATTCCACAGGATTATGCGAGGCGGAGATCACTACTCCGGCATCCACCTTATATTTTCTGGTAAGATAGGCAATCGCCGGCGTCGGCAGCACTCCGGCATAGACCGCATTTGCCCCGACAGAGCATATCCCTGCTATCATGGCATTTGCCAGCATGTCCCCGGAGATCCTCGTATCACAGCCTACCATGATCGTCGGCCTGTATGACCTTTCCTGTGTCAGTACAGTCGCTCCGGCTGCACCGAGCTGCATTGCCAAAAGCGGCGTCAGTTCCGTATTTGCAACGCCTCTCACACCGTCTGTTCCGAATAATCTGCTCATTCGCCTGCCTGCCCTCCGTCTAATCCTTCTTCCAAATTAATAACCGTTCCCAGATCCTCATGCAGGATGATCTGCACCACAACCGCGGTATTTCCGGAATAAATCCCTTCCGGATATGTAAAGGTTACATTGGCCTCATATACGCCGATCACCCAGTCCGTTATTCCCATGACCTGCGCCAGATCGTTCATATCCACTCTTCCGGTGATCATGGAAGGATTCACCGTACTCAGGTTGGAATTCAGTCCGCGGATGGAGACGACTACCGTTTCTCCGACTCCGCCGATCGTCGCCGCCATTCCCTGAGGAACATTGTCGATGGTGATATTGGAAACCGGCACCTCGACATTGATGGTTTCTAAGGCCTGGATCTCTATCGTGACAGTGGAAACCGTATTGCTCTCCGGATCCACGAGATCCACTCCCGAAGGAAGATAATCGCTAATGTCCAGTGTAACCGTTACGCTGCTTGTTGCACCGGTGATATCGACCGCCGCAGCAGGGATCGAAATGCTGTCCACTCCGGAAAGATTGGATGCGGAACCTTTTAAGACTACATTGTTGACCGAAGCGATCACATTACCTGTTGTCGCGTAGCCGTCCGCAGGGATCCCGGTGTAGCTGTATATGACCGGTACATCTTTATTATTCCAGATCGAAACCAGTACATTCGCCTCGGTCCTGGAAAGCTCAAGACCGTTTGTACTGACAGGATTTCCGTTTTTATCATAAAACTCGATCAGCGATTCCGTCCGGATATCTCTGGTGATGCCCTTTACGGACACCTTTACGACTGCCCGCTCGATGGTCGACACAATGGATTCCGGCCCGGCTACCCTGACCAGATTGTTTGCGACCACAACTTCTCCGACCGAATAGCCTTCCGGCACGGATCCGGTGATCTCCGCTTCGATCGTAAACTGCCTTTCTCCGAGCTCCTCCACCGAAACGACTGCGTAGGGAGTACGGGGTGTCACGCTGGTAATACGGTCGGCATATCTTGTAGCACGGACGTTGATCGGCACTCTTCCGTCCGAATAGTTCGCCAGATCGATGCTTGCCACAAAATTATCCCGTGACAGCTGATCCAGGATCGCCCTCTCCGCCCGCACACTGACGCTGACCGTCCGGCTGCTCTCCGCCACCTCATAGGCCTTTCCCTCTTTCTCCATGATCTCACCGTTTTCCACATTAACCGGAATAGAGGTAAAGACCTGGGTCCTGACAGGATTATCAATACTGACGACCACAACCCAAAGCATAAATCCGAGAAAAAGCGCCAGAATCTTCAGACCGAGATTATGAATCAGTTTTCCTCCCAGACTTTTCAGAATCTTCATTGCGCCGACCTGCCTTTCCAGAGCTTGAACTTTTTATCGTCCACAGTCTTATTCTGGAGCCTGATCAGCTCATCTTTCAGGAAATCCGAGTCGACGTTTCTGTGAAGCACTCCGCCGACTGCCACTGACACACGCCCGGTTTCTTCGGAAACGATGATAGTGAGCGAATCCGTTACCTCGGATATACCGACCCCGGCCCTGTGCCTGGTCCCAAGCTCCTTAGACAGAGCCATATTGTCCGACAGAGGCAGATAACAGGTGGCGGACACCACGCGGTTGCCGCGGATGATAACGGCACCGTCATGCAGGGGGGTATTATGTTCAAAAATATTGATCAGCAGCTGGTTGGATACGATCGAATCCAGCTCGATGCCGGTACGGATAAACTCCGACAAAGAATCATTCTGAGCAATGACGATCAGGGCACCGGTCTTTACCTTGCCCATCTCATAGCTTGCCTTGATGATCTCATTGATTGTCTTGTCCGAAAAGCGCTCATCCACCGTGCTTCCCGGCCTGAACTGAAACAGAGAGGAAATGAATGTCTGACGTCCCAGCCTGTCCAGCGCCTTTCTGAGCTCCGGCTGAAAGGCGACAACAAAAGCGATCACCGCAATATCCAGGAAATTGCGCACCAGCCAGAGGATCGTCGTCATCTGGAAAACATAAGCAAGAGCCACAAAAACAACGATAACAATCAGACCCCGCATCAGTGACCAGGCCCTTGTATCTCTCATCCAGGTCATCAGCTGATAGATCAGAAAAGCGATCAGCAGGATCTCGATATAATCGATCAATGACATGCGCGGGATCGAATCAAAAGATATGTATTTTTCAACAAGCGTAATCAAACGCTGCATCTTTTATTCCTGTCTTTCTCTGGGCTTCGGTCTCCTTGGCTTCCCCTGCTTCGGACGGTCTAACCCGCCATCCTCCGCAAAAGCGCCGATATTCATTGTGTTTTTCGGCACAGCCTTTACGTAATAATAGTATTCGTCATCCTCAAACTGTACCCGCTCCGTCCTTGTATAGTCCACCGAAAATACAAAGAACTTCACCACGGAAGCGACCAGTACAGCTATGATATTTCCAAGAATCACTCCGCCTGTTTTGACGGATACATCCAGACGGGAAGCAACAACCACCACAGCCACGATATCCGCAAAAGCGCCCATACCGATGGCGATCCACCACGCATAGGGAACCGACAGACGTTTGATCAGATTTACAACGATCAGAGATACGGCAAATGCCGCCACCATGACGATCATCTCCCGGTTATGAAGGATACCGTCCACCACGAATTTGAATCTGACCACCGTGGTCTCTTCTCCCATTCCGGAAATCACCTCTGAAATGGAATTGATATATTTGATCATATAATAGACAATCACACCGCAGGCAACGGAAAGCGCCGACAAAGGCGTCCCAACCATTCCGTAAATGATCGGCATGGAATACGGGACTTTCAGGATAAAGGCGATCGGTGTCATCAAAACGGCCACGGCATCCCGCGGAGAATACCGGTAGTAAAGCAGGAATAAAAGCAGAAACAATGCCCCGATCACGACAGCACACTCAAGCGACAGGGCATAAGTATGCAGCACCGCAAAGATCGCGGCGAAAAAAATGATCAGATTGGCGGGCAGAAATGAACAAAGCAGGGAGACGATCAAAACGATCGACGTATTGTCCAGCCGCTTCATATAGCCCATTTCACGGTTGATCAGAGTCAGCACCGTAAAACACAGCAAAAATTTCAGGACAGCAACGATATATCCCTCATATCTGCTGAAGAAGACCTTAATATATTCTCTTGCCAGCAATACCTGTTCCATAAAATTTCCTGTCAGTGAAAAATCAGCCCTTGAGCTGATTTTTTACTGATAACTCCGACAAATCTCTTAATGCGTTGTTATAATCTTTCAGGCTTTTACGGGCTCTGTCGTATCGAAACGAGTAGACCGCATAAGCAATCAAGGCAAATACCCCCACAAACACCACATATGAGGTAATTACCGATTTCCCTACTTCCACGATATCCATACTGTAGATATCCTGCAGCAGTTTATCTATGTTGTAGTAGACATACAGACCGCCCAACAGAAAAAATGCGATCGTAGAAGTGACGGCGGCTCTGACAACATTCAAAACCACATAATCGCTTCTGAAAAATCTGCAGATCCTGATCGCATCCTTTCCTTCGTTGGCCTCATAGGAAGCCATTCTGGTCATCAGTTTGACGCGGTTTCCGTCCAGATGGCTTTTCACTTATCAAAGAACCTCATTCTGGAACCGCCGGCCTCTTTCTTCGGTGCGGGCTTCGGTGCCTCGGGCTTCCGGATCGCATCGTTAAAGCCGCGGGTCATTTCATTCTTGCATTTATCGCAGAATCTGCCGCTTCTGATCATGGTACCGCACTTCTCACAGGGGATGCCGATCGGTGAATCGTCAGAAAAGACCAGCCGGTCTTCTCTGATCCACTGCTGGATCTGTGCTATCTCTATCTCACATTCGTCCGAAACCTGTTTGATATCGGCTCTCGGATTGTCACGGATATAATCCTTTACGCTCTGGAATTTCTCCTCCATTTCCTCTTTACAGGAGGGACAGATCGGCTGTCCACCAATATAATTGAAAATCTTTCCGCACTTTCTGCAATTTCTTACGTTCATCTGTTTCCCTTTCTTGTTTGCTGCTGTTTTGCCGCTTTCCCCTTTGTCATCAGACCGAAGATCCGGTTGCCAGAGTCACAAAATAAACCCTCCGGACTCCGCCGCTCTTCAAGACAGCCGCCATCTCATCGATCGTACTGCCGGTCGTGTAGATATCATCCACTATAATGACTGATTGTAATTTTACAACATTCTCCGCCATTTTGAAAGCCCTTTTCAGATTTTTCTGGCGTTCCGAGCGGTTCAGATCCTTCTGGGGAACCGTATCCCTGATACGCCTTACCAGATCCCTGTATACCGGAAGGCCCAGATGCTTTCCGATGCCGTCCGCCAGCAGCTCGGCCTGATTAAAGCCCCTCTTCCTCCGCTTCCTTCTGCTGACCGGAACGGGTATCAGGGCATCCGCCTCAAAAGACCGGAGTTCTCTTCCCAGATGCCTGCAGATCTCTTCCGCAAAGCTGTCGGCATACTCTCTTCTGTTATGATACTTAAACCTTGCGATCGACTTTCGGACCGTATCACCGTATATATACAGAGAAACGCCCCGGTCGTAACGATGCTTTCTCTCTTTGCAATCCTGACAGTATTCTTCCGTTTCCGTCCTCAGGGGTCTGCCGCAGCGTTTGCAGTTTACATCTCCCACGTACAGATGCCTGCTTACAGCCGGCGAGCTGCAGCTTTCACAGATCTTACCGCCCCCGAAGGGAACCGCCTCATCGCAGAACGGACAGCGCCTCGGGAACAGGAGATCTTTAAGTATTTCCTTCCATTTCGTAAATTTCATGTATCCTTTCTTTCAACCCGGTATACCGCCTCTGCTCGTTGGTATTGGCGATCATATCCAGGATCGTCTGTCTTCTTCCCATCAGCACCACACATTTTTGGGCTCTTGTCACCCCCGTGTATAACAGGTTTCGGTTCATCAGGATTCCCGGGCCCGAAAGCAGCGGAATGATGACTGCAGGGTATTCGCTGCCCTGGGATTTATGAATGGTGATCGCATAGGCAAGCTCCAGCTCGGAAAGTGTTTCCCCCTGATAGTCCGCCTGTCTTCCGTCCTCAAACCGCACCGTAACGACAGAATCCGCGATCCGGACGATAGAGCCCACATCGCCGTTAAAGATCCCTTTTCCGTTTTCCGTCACAAATCCTTTCCGGGTCACGATCTCCCACTCAATATCGTAATCGTTTTTGATCTGCAGGACCTTATCCCCCGTGCGTAAAATCCCGGACTGGGTTTCCAGCTCCCGCTTGCCCGGCTCCGGCGGATTAAATATTTCCTGCAGCCGGATATTCAGGCTTTCCACGCCAAGCGATCCCTTTCTCATCGGCGACATGATCTGGATTTCTTCGGATCTGCAGCCGATATACGGCGGCAGCTTGCTTTTGATCAAATATTCGATCCCGCGTATGATCGTCTCGCTCTCTTCCCTCTCCAGAAAGAAGAAGTCCTTTGACTTATTATCCAGGCGGATATCTTTTCCCATGCAGATATTATGGGCATTCAGCACGATATCTCCTGCCTCGGACTGCCGGAAGATCCTCGTGAGAGTTACGACGCTGAAAACACCGGAGGCAATGATATCCTTCAGCACGGCTCCCGGACCAACGGAAGGCAGCTGGTTTTCATCTCCGACCAGGATCAGCTTTGTCCCCGGAGCCACTGCACGCAGCAGGGATCTGAAGAGAAAGATATCTACCATGGACATCTCATCGACGATCAGCACATCCGTCTCCAGCGGACTGTCCGCATCATGCTCAAATCTGCCAGTTTTACCGGATCCCGAAGCCTCAACCGGGTGTACTCCGAGCAGACGGTGTATCGTTCTCGCTTCAAATCCGGTTGCTTCCGACATTCGCTTTGCCGCCCTTCCGGTCGGCGCCGTCAGCATGATGTCATATCCGTTTGACACAAAAAACCTGAGCATGAGGTTGATCGTTGTGGTCTTGCCCGTACCCGGGCCGCCCGTCATGATCAATACTCCGTCCGTGACGGATCTCAATACCGCTTCCCGCTGTTTATCCTCCAGAAGGATCTCCGCTTTTTTCTCAAGCTTCTCTATCTCTTTCCGATAATATTCCGATCCTTCTTCTTTCCGGTTCAGGTCCAGCAGCATTCTGGCACATTCGGCCTCAGCGTAATAAGCCCTCTCCGAATATACCATTACGCCGTCTCCCTCCGAATCTTTCAACAGGATCTTGCGTTCCATTGACAGATTCCGGAGCTGATCCGTTATCTCCTCGACGGAAACCGAAAGCAGGTCGGCCGCTCCGGCGATCAGGCTTTCTCTCGGCAGACAGATATTTCCGTCTCCTTCCGCTTCCTGCAGAGCATATAATATCCCCGAGCGGACACGATATTCGGAATCCACACGGATCCCGGCTTCCGAGGCGATGCGATCGGCAGTTTTAAAACCGATCCCCTCTATGTCTTCAATTAGCCTGTATGGGTTTGATCTGATGATGTCATAGATCCCGTTCTGATATGTATCATAGATACGCTGGGCCATTGCATTTGAAATGCCGAATTGCTGCAAAAAGGAGAATGCCTGACGGGAAGCGGATTTCGATTCAAAGGCTGCCGAGATCTCCATGGCTTTCCGGATGCTGATTCCCTTTATCTCAGCCAGGCGCTCGGGCTCTTCCTCCAGGATCCGGAAGCTGTCCTCTCCGAACCGCTCTACGATCCTGCCGGCAAGTCCTTTTCCGATCCCCTTTACGGCCCCCGAGGACAGATACCTGAGGATCGACACCGTATCCTCCGGCCGCTTTATCGCATAAGCCGTCATCCGAAACTGCAGATCATATACCGGATGCTTTGTATACTCCCCGGTAAACACGACCATCTCGCCGGGGTCCAGCTCCGGCATGCAGCCCGTTACGGTGACGGGATCCTCGTCTTCTTTCAGCAGCTCTAAAACAGTGTACCCGTTTTCATTGTTTCGAAATATGATGTGATCGATCGTTCCTTCTATCTGCAATCTCTGATGCCTCAGACCGACCCGGATTCTTCCGTGCTCTCCGACGGTGTTTCCTCTGACGCGGAAGCTGCTGCTTCCTCCGGAGAAACCGCACTGTAATTTCTCTTCATCTGCTCATAGAGCATCTGTGCCAGTCCCAGACTGTTTCTCTCCGTTGCCTCTTTTGCATATTCCTGCGTCAGATTATCCTTGAAATAATCTACCAGCTGGGCATTGCTGCCCGAATCCAAGGCATTAACCGGCACGGTTTTCCGCATCTCCTTAAACATCTGCTCAACAAAGTATGCTTCAAACTGCTTGCAGGCATCCATCAGCTCATCATCCGCAGAGGCTTTCCCGGCCCCCGCGAAAGTATCCTTCAGACCGGCCGCGGCCGCACTGCTTCTTGAGTTTTCCGATATGCTGTTCAGGTAAGACGCGTTGATATCCATTCGTTAATTACCTCTTAAGCTGGTTTGCGGTCTGCATCATTTCGTCGGTTGTTGTGATCGCCTTGGAATTGATCTCGTATGCTCTCTGAGCAACGATCAGATTGACCATCTCATCCGCAACCTGCACATTGGACCCCTCCAGATAACCCTGCCGGATAACCGATTTTTCGAGGTTGTTGTTCGTTGCTTCATTCATGGCCTGCCCGGAAGCCTCGGTTACGGTATAGAGACTGTCGCCCTCCTTATTCAGACCCTTCGGGTTCAGGAACTGATACAGTCCGATCTGCACGCCGATGGGCTGCGGATTGTTCTGCGCATCCGGATAAAGGATCCTTCCTTCCGCATCAACCGTGACCCTGTTTGCAATGTACTGATTTCCGAGGCGGATCGGGTTGCCGTTGGTATCCAGCACCGGCTGTCCGGCGGAATTGGAAAGAGCGATCCCGTTTGTATCCAGATTAAAATTGAAATCACCGTTTCGGGTATAATAGGTCTGGCCGTTCGCCCCCTGCACCGCAAAAAATCCCTGTCCGCCGATGGCAAAGGCCGTCGTGTTCTCAGACTCCAGAAAAGCTCCCTGTGTAAACTGGGAAGTGATGGAAGAGTTCCGGGTACCCAGGCCCGCCTGTGATGTGATCGGCTTCGTATCACCGTTTGCCGTTGTCGTTTTGGTCTGCAGGGTCTGATAAAGAAGAGACTTAAACTCGACCGTCTCCGTCTTGTATCCGGTCGTATTGACATTGGCCATGTTGTTTGCGATCGTATCCACGTTATTCTGCTGGGCGATCATGCCTGATGCCGCTGTCCATAAAGAACGTACCATACTCTTACCTCCTCATGTGCCGGGAACTGTTATAAACAAACGTCAGCTGCAGCAGTTCCTTACCTGAGCTTTCCTACATCATTTACCGCTTTTTCCAGTGTACTGTCCATTGTCTGGATGATCTTCTGATTCATTTCATAATGCCGCTGGATCGTGATCATCGATACCATTTCGGGAACCGCATCCACATTGGACTGCTCCAGATAGCCCGAAAGAACCTGGGCCTGAGAAGGAACCTCCGTGCCCCCCTCTACAAGATCGTAAAGATTCTCACCGTATTTTGCGATATAGTCATAGTTTTCAATATCCGTGACCGCGATCTGAGCCAGAGGCTGATTGCCGTTCTGGAAGATATTGCCCTGCCTGTCTACGGATGCGGGCTGTGTCGGATCCATCTGGATGTGGTTTCCGTTTGTATCCAGAACATAATCCCCGTCTTTCGTCCTTAAGACGCCGTTCAGATCCAGTGTAAAGGTTCCGTCCCTCGTATACTTGGTGGTTGTAACCCCTGCCTTATCCGTATATTCGATCTTGAAAAACCCCTTCGTGGACAGAGCCAGATCAAAGGTATTGCCCGTTTCCCGGATGGAGCCCTCTGACCAGTCCGTATAGCTTTCTCCAATCTTGACACCGGGCTGCATGTTCCCGAGCCGTCTGTCGAGATACCAGTTGGAAGAGTCCTTGATCCTTACAGCCATGGCATCGGCAAATGTCTGAGAAGTCGCGCCTTCTTTCTTAAATCCCACTGTCGCGATATTCGCCAGATTGTTTGTCATTGTGTCCATTCTGTGCTGCTCGTTGATCATCGCGCTGTGCGCGATATAAAGACCTTTAACCATGCCCGCTCCTTTGCTTCCGTCAATTCACGTCATCGTGATAGCCGCTGAGGAACTCCACATATTTTCCGGTACCGATCGCCACTGCTGTCATCGGATCCTCTGCTGTCATGGTATTGATCCCGGTTTTCTCCGTGATCAGCTCTTCCAGTCCTCTCAGCAGGCATCCTCCGCCTGTCAGAACGATCCCGCGGCTGGCGATATCCGCCGCCAGCTCCGGAGGCGTCCGCTCCAATACGCTGTGGATCGCTTCCACGATCTGCGATGTGGTCTCCTTCAGCGCTTCCTCGGTCTCCTCCGAGGAAACCTTTACCGTTACGGGAAGACCCGTTAAAAGGTTTCTTCCCCTGACATCCATATAATCCGTCTCGGCTCTCTGAAACACCGATCCCACCTGGATCTTCAGATCTTCTGCGGTTCTTTCTCCGATCAGAAGATTGTGCTTCTTTCTCATATACCGGACGATCGCCTCGTCAAAATCGTCGCCGGCCACCTTGATGGAGGTGGATTCCACGGCTCCGCCCAGCGAGATAACCGCTATATCGGAAGTACCGCCTCCGATGTCGACTATCATATTTCCGCAGGCTTTTGTAATATCGATCCCGGCTCCGATCGCTGCCGCGATCGGTTCTTCGATAATACCGACCTCTCTGGCTCCCGCCTGATAGGCCGCATCCTCTACAGCCTTTCTTTCAACTTCGCTTGCCGCGCTCGGTACTCCCACACAGATCCTCGGCTTCCGGAAGGTTCTTTTGCCTACCGCTTTCTGAATAAAGTACTTCAGCATCTTTTCCGTAACGGTATAATCGGATATGACTCCCTGCCTCATGGGCCGGATCGCTACGATATTGCCGGGCGTACGCCCGAGCATCAGTCTGGCATCCTCTCCGATCGCCTTGATCTTATTTGTATCGCGGTCAAAAGCCACGACCGAGGGCTCCTTTAATACAACGCCCTTTCCCTTTATGTAAACCAGGACACTTGCCGTCCCGAGATCGATTCCTATATCGGTTGCGTTCATTTCGTTCCCCTTCTGTCATTTCAAAATATTGCTACAATAGTATAAGTCGAACGAAATGCAATTTCAATGATTTTAATAAAAACTTCACGGTTGCAAAAAGGGACGCCCTCTTGTTTCTGTGCGTCCCTGCATTAATAATATCGGTTTCTTTTTCTTTAAACTTTAGTCTTTTTTAAATTTTTCTTTCCGGCAGCTTTTTTCGCACCCGGCCCCGCTGCCCTTCCGTCCCGGTCCAGCATTTTTGCTATATACTGTCCGGTATAGGACTGTTTCATCTCAGCCACCTCCTCGGGAGTCCCCTCCGCGATCACGGTACCGCCGCCGTCTCCGCCCTCCGGACCCATGTCGATGATATAATCGCCGCATTTGATCACATCCAGGTTATGTTCGATCACGACGACCGTGTTCCCGCTGTCGGAAAGGCGTCTCAGAATATCGACCAGCTTATGGACATCTGCGAAATGCAGTCCCGTGGTCGGTTCATCCAGGATATAGAGCGTCTTGCCCGTACCGTGCTTCGAGAGCTCCGTGGCCAGCTTGATCCGCTGCGCCTCCCCTCCGGAAAGCTCTGTGGAGGGCTGCCCGAGCTTCACGTAAGAAAGCCCCACATCATAAAGCGTCTGGATCTTTCTTCTGATCGTCGGTACGTTCTCAAAGAAATCCAATGCCTCCTCCACGGTCATGTTCAGAACGTCGGAAATATTTTTTCCTTTATACTTTACATCCAGTGTTTCACGATTATACCGGCTACCATGGCAGACCTCGCAGGGCACATACACATCCGGCAGAAAATGCATTTCGATCTTTACGATCCCGTCCCCGTTGCAGGCTTCACACCTTCCGCCTTTTACATTAAAGGAAAAACGGCCCTTCGCATACCCTCTGGCCTTTGCCTCCGCAGTATTGGAAAACAGATCGCGGATCAGATCAAAGACGCCGGTATAGGTCGCCGGATTGGATCTCGGTGTTCTGCCGATAGGCGACTGGTCGATGGCAATGACCTTATCCAGCTTGTCCAGACCGATTATCTTGTCATGCCTTCCGGGGATCGTCCTGGCCCGGTTCAGGTTTTTTGCTGCGGATTTATACAGGATCTCATTGATCAGGGAGGATTTTCCGGAGCCTGACACACCGGTCACGATCGTCATGACTCCAAGCGGAAACTTTACGTCGATCCCCTTCAGGTTGTTCTCCCGTGCATTCTTGATGGTAAGCCACCCGGCCGGCTCTCTTCTCTCTTTCGGGACAGGGATCCGGAGCTTCCCGCTCAGATACTGCCCCGTAACGGATTCCTTCACCTTCATCACATCTTTGACACTGCCCTGGGCTACCAGCTCCCCGCCGTGCATCCCTGCTCCCGGTCCGATATCGATGATCCGGTCGGCCGCAAGCATGGTATCCTCGTCGTGCTCCACGACGATCAGCGTATTTCCGAGATCCCGAAGATGCTTCAGCGTTGCAAGCAGCTTGTCGTTATCCCGCTGATGCAGACCGATGCTCGGTTCATCGAGGATATACGCTACCCCGACCAGACCGGATCCGATCTGCGTCGCAAGACGGATGCGCTGTGCCTCGCCTCCGGACAGCGTGGATGTGGCGCGGGAAAGCGTCAGATAATCCAGACCCACATCGATCATGAACTGCACCCGGTTCCGGATCTCCTTCAGAATCTGATGACCGATGAACTCCTGCTGCTTTGTGAGCTTCATTTCGTCCAGAAAGTCCCTCAGCTTCTTCACGGAGAGGGAGGTTGTTTCATAGATATTCCTGTCGCCCACCGTCACGGAAAGAGATTCCTTTTTCAGCCGCATGCCTCCGCATGCTTCGCAGGGTGTTACCCGCATGAATGTCTCATATTCCTGCTTCATCGCATCCGAAAAGGTCTCCCGGTAACGGCGTTCCATATTTCTGATCAGACCCTCAAACGCATCGTCATAGACTCCCTCCGAACGCTGCCCCTTATAATGCACCTTGAGGATCTCCCCGTCGGTGCCCCAGATAAATATATGCCGTACCTTTTCCGGCAGCTTTTCATAAGGCATATCCAGAGAAAAACCGTATTTCTCCGCCAGAGCCTCCAGAAGAGCATGGGTATAGCTCCCCGGATCCGAGGAGGACTGCCAGCCCATGCAGGAGACCGCCCCTTCGTTGAAGGAAAGAGATTTATCCGGGATCATCAGATCCTCATCAAATTCCATCTTATATCCCAGCCCCGCACAGACCGGACAGGCTCCGAAGGGGTTGTTGAAGGAAAAGCTCCTGGGCTCGATCTCATCAATACTGATGCCGCAGTCCGGACAGGAAAAGCTGTCAGAAAAGTTGAGCTGCTTTCCCCCGTCCACGTCAACGACAAGCAGACCGTCCGAAAGCTTCAGGACATTTTCGATGGAATCGGCAAGGCGGCTTTCGATCCCCTGTTTCACAACCAATCTGTCGACCACGATCTCGATCGTATGCTTGATGTTTTTATCCAGCCGGATCTCCTCCGACAGCTCATACAGACTGCCGTCCACGATCACACGGACATAGCCGCTCTTTTTTGCCCGATCCAGCACTTTTTCGTGCATACCCTTTTTTCCGCGGACAACCGGAGCCAAAAGCTGTATCCTGGTCCTCTCCGGAAGGGTCATGATCTGATCCGCCATCTGATCCGCCGTCTGCTTATGGATCTCCCTGCCGCATTTCGGGCAGTGCGGAATACCGATCCTTGCATAAAGCAGTCTGAAATAATCATATATCTCCGTGACCGTCCCTACCGTGGAACGGGGATTCCGGTTCGTGGATTTCTGATCGATCGAGATCGCGGGCGGCAGCCCCTCGATACTCTCCACCTCCGGCTTATCCATCTGTCCCAGAAACATCCGGGCATAAGAAGAAAGGGACTGCATATATCTACGCTGCCCCTCTGCATAGATCGTATCAAAGGCAAGAGACGATTTTCCGGAACCGGAAAGTCCTGTCAACACGATCAGCTCGTTCCGCGGGATATCGACATCGATTTTTTTCAGGTTATGTTCGCCCGCTCCGCGGATACGGATATATTTTCTGGTATCGTCTTTCATGGCATCCTTTCTTCCGGTGCATATTTTTCGATCATTTTTTCCACAAATTCGGGGGACCATCTGGTCACAAGGATCCTGTCGTGTTTTACGCCGCGCTTCATCAGGCCGAAAAGCTGCTCGATATACTGCATTGTCACCTTTCCGGAAAGCTTGGATTCCCCCGATGTCCTGTCGTGGAATTCGTACGGGATCTCCACAATGAGTCTGTACTGCGTCATGGCCAGCACCTCGACCATGATCTTCCACCCCACCGGTTTAAGATCCGCCCCTTCCAGGATCTTTCTCCTGAACATAAACAGGCCGCTGGTAGGATCGGATATTTTCCGCAGACAGGGCAGGAGGATCTTCCCCATCCATCTTGCCGTGCCGGATACAAATTTCCTGTATAGATTCAGTCCTCCGTCCGATCCTCCCGGTATCAGACGGCTCGGGATGCAGAGATCCGCCCCGCTCCGCATGGCTGCATACATCGGGCGCAGGATCGCGGGTGGATGCTGGAGATCCGCATCCATACAGGCCAGATAATCTCCGTCGGCGATCTGAAAGCCTCTGATCACTGCCGTCGCCAGTCCCTTTTCACCCTCACGGTGTTCAAAACGGACCCCTTTGTTTTTTTCCGAAAGCTCCTTCAGGATTTCCGGTGTGTTATCCGTGCTGTCATCTATGAACCAGATATCATGATCGATCCCTTTCAATGCTTCGTCGATCTGCTTCACCAGCGTCTCCACATTTCCGGATTCATTATAAGTCGGTACAATAACAGAAAGCTTATCACTCATTTGCCTGCAGTCTCCTTTTTAATTCTATCATCTTATCCCGCAGTTCGGCTGCTGTTTCAAAGTCAAGCTCAGCCGCCGCTTTCCGCATCTGCTTTTCGATCTGATCCGCCATTTTTTTCAATTCTTTCGGATCCATCGATTCCGGATCCTTTTCAAAGTCAAACTCGCTTTTTGCGATGGATCTGGAGATACTGATCAGATCCCTGACCGCCTTCCGGATCGTCTGAGGCTTGATCCCGTGTTCTTCATTATATTTCGTCTGAAGCTCCCGCCGCCGTTTCGTTTCATCAATACAAATCTTCATGGACTCCGTAATGCTGTCGGCGTACATGATCACATGTCCGTCCGCATTTCTGGCTGCCCGTCCCACGGTCTGGATCAGTGAAGTGGCTGAACGCAGAAAGCCCTCCTTATCGGCGTCGATGACCGCAACCAGAGATATCTCCGGTATATCCAGTCCTTCCCTCAGCAGATTGATACCCACCAGCACGTCAAATATATCCAGCCGCATATCCCGGATGATCTTCGCCCGCTCCATGGTATCAATATCCGAATGCAGATATTTCACACGGATACCCGTCTCCCGGAGATAATCCGTCAGATCCTCCGCCATCCTCTTTGTCAGCGTGGTGAACAGAACCTTGTTTCCTTTTTTTGTTTCCGCATTGATCTCTCCGATCAGATCATCCACCTGACCCTCTACGGGCCGGACGCTGATATCCGGATCCAGCAGCCCTGTCGGCCGGATGATCTGTTCCGTCCTGAGCAGCTCATGATCCGCCTCATACTCCGCAGGTGTGGCAGACACAAAAAGAAGCTGGTCGATATGTGATTCAAATTCCTCAAAGCTCAGCGGTCTGTTGTCCTTTGCGCTGGGAAGGCGGAAGCCATAATCCACAAGAGTGCT
The DNA here is from genome assembly GCA_902782575.1 of uncultured Lachnospiraceae bacterium. Classification (GTDB taxonomy): domain Bacteria; phylum Bacillota; class Clostridia; order Lachnospirales; family Lachnospiraceae; genus NK4A144. The sequence goes on along the minus strand of CACZNS010000005.1, from coordinate 16,493 downwards.
CTTTCTGGACTGATCACCGTTGTACATTCCCCCGATCTGCGGGATCGTGATATGGGATTCATCGGCAATGATCAAAAAATCATCCGGAAAGAAATCCATCAAAGTCATTGGGGGGGATCCGGGAGCTCTGCCGGAAAGCGGTCTGGAATAATTCTCGATCCCGGAGCAGAATCCGGTCTCTCTCATCATCTCGATATCAAAATTGGTCCGCTCCGATATCCTCTGGGCTTCGATCAGCCGGTCCTCGGATTTGAAATATCGTACCCGCTCCTTCAGCTCCTCTTCTATAACGGCGATCCCCGCTTCCATTTTATCCCTCGGAACAACATAATGTGACGCGGGAAATATCGCAGCATGCTTCAGTTCACTTTTCACCTGGCCAGTCAATACATCGAATTCACTGATCCTGTCGATCTCATCCCCGAAAAACTCCACGCGGACCGCCGCATCATCCGCTTCCGCCGGAAAGATGTCCAGAACGTCGCCATGCACCCGGAAGGTAGACCGTTTGAAATCCATCTCTCCCCTGTCATAGCGGATCGCCACCAGCTCACGTATGACCTCATCCCGATCCTTTTCCATTCCCGGCCTGAGGGAGATCATCATATTCATATAATCATCCGGCGAACCCAGACCGTAAATACAGGAAACGCTGGCCACCACGATCACATCCCGCCGTTCGGAAAGTGCTGCCGTGGCGGACAGCCGCAGCTTATCGATCTCCTCATTGACAGCGGAATCCTTTTCGATATAAGTATCCGTTGAAGGCACGTACGCTTCCGGCTGGTAGTAATCATAATAGGACACAAAGTATTCTACAGCGTTCTCTGGGAAAAATTCCTTGAACTCACCGTAAAGTTGTCCAGCCAGAGTTTTGTTATGAGATATGATGAGCGTCGGCTTGTTCAAAGCGGCTATCACATTCGCCATCGTAAAGGTCTTACCGGAACCCGTGACCCCCAGTAAAGTCTGGAACTGATTGCCTTCACGAAACCCATCGACCAGTTCTTTTATAGCCTTTGGCTGATCCCCGGTAGGCTGATATTCACTGTGCAATTTGAACAGATTTTCCGTTTTTTCCATTTTAAGACCTATGGTAGAATAATTTGTCTGTCCGGTATAGTCAAATAGAATATTCTTATAAAGTATTATACACGATCCTTCCCCGTTTTTGACCGCCTGAATGCAATATAAAACGAAAAGCCGAAAACCGGATCTGAACCTTTTTGATGTCCTTCCGCTATATTCCCCAGCTCAGCTTTATCCGGGGCGGCCCATGCCTCTTTATCGTCATATTTCTCTGTTGCGCCGAACATGACATTACCGGTAACGGTTCCGGGGAAAAATCTGCCGAACCGAAATACCGATCCGCATCTTAAGGAGAGTGCTCTTGCCGCATCCGCTCTCTTCACTTCCGGCTTCAAATACAGGCTTTACGTTTTCGCTAAAGGCCTGTAATAAGAAACAGGGCGGTACAATTTTTATTATGAGAAATGATCCGGAGCGTTTTGAAATCCTCAGGCAGTCCTCTGTTTCTTTTTCATATACTGCAAGGCTGTTGCTGCCGCGATCAGACCAAGGCCCAGAGCATCCGTAAGTCCTCCCGGGAAGATCATCATAAGCCCACCCGCCGTATAGAGGATCCGATCGATAAAGCCCATATTGGTAATGAAATATCCTTCAAGAGCGGATGCCACTCCGACGATCCCAAACAGAGCGGTAACGTATATCACGGCCACGCTTAATGCGTTTGTATCGATCAGGAGCATTGCCGGATTGAAGCAGAAAATGTAAGGTATCAGGAATGCGCCTATAGCCATTTTTGTCGCGTTGTACGCCGTACGCATGGGGTTGGATTTCGCGATGGCGCTTCCGGCATAGGCAGCCAGCGCCACGGGAGGCGTGATATCGGCGACGATACCGAAATAGAAAACGAAGAAATGCGCCGCAAGGATCGGAACTCCCATACGTGTCAGTATCGGCGCACAGGTAGCCGCCATAATGCAGTAGGTCGCAGTCGTGGGCACACCCATACCGAGGATGATACAGCACAGCATCGTGAGAAACAATGCGATAAACAGTTTGTCTCCGGCAACTCTTACGATCGCATTGATCATTTCATTAGCCAGTCCCGTCATGGTGATCGTACCCGAAATGATACCTGCCACACCGCAGGCCGCGCCCACCGTTATGGTTCCCTTTCCGCCTGCCTCAAAGGATTCCAGGAGCTTCTTCAGGGTAAAGCAGTTTCCGGTCTCCTCTTTATAGCCGCATATTACCTCGGCCATGGCGCTGCCGGTTTTCTTATCCTTCAGTGCGCGGTATGCTTCCCGATAGCTTCCGCTTATTATCCCGTCCACGATTCCGACAATGATGGTAGTAACAATGGAAAAGGCTGCCGCTCTCTGCATCGTCATCATATTTTTGGAAACCCAGATGACAAGGAGCACCAGCGGGAGCAGCAGATAGATCTTCTTAACAAGCTCGCTGAATCTGGGCAGCTTATCCACAGGTATCCCTGTAAGGCCGTGTTTCTTTGCTTCAAGGTGAACCGCTATGAAAATCCCGGTAAAGTAAAGAACAGCCGGAAAGACGGCCCTGATGAGTATATCCGAGTACGGAACCCCGATGATATCCGCCATAAGGAAAGCAGCCGCTCCCATGATGGGGGGCATGATCTGACCGCCCGTAGATGCGGCGGCCTCCACCGAGCCGGCAAACTCGGCCTTATAACCGGTTTCCTTCATCATCGGGATCGTTACCGAGCCGGTCGTAACGGTATTTCCCACCGAAGATCCGCTGACCATACCGCAGAGCGCCGAAGAGATAACGGCCACCTTGGCAGGTCCTCCCGCAAAGCGGCCCGCGATACAGTTCGCCATATTGATAAAAAGGGCAGAGATCCCGGTACGTTCCAGAAACGCACCGAATATGATAAAAACGACTATGTATTTGGAGCATACATTGATCGGTGTTGACAATATCCCGGTTTTTGCATAAAAGAGATTGCGTACGAGGTATCTGACCCTTCCCGGAAAGGATGGATTGGTAAGACCGTAGACCAAAGCGTATATGATGAAAAACATGGCGACGATCAGGATAGGCCAGCCGACGCTTCGTCTCGTCACCTCCAAAAGGGCCAGTATGCCGATCACGGCTATAATGATCTGATATGGCTGAAATCTCGTACCCTGCTGAATGATCTGCTCGGCACTGAAGGTATAGTAGATAAATGCACCGGCTCCGAGGATCATTCCCAGGATATCATACCACGGCATGTAATTGACCCTGTTGTTGTTCTTACTCGCCGGATACTGAAGGAACCCCAGAAGAACGACCAGGCCCATAAAGGATGTCAGCCTGATCTCCTCCAGGAACGTCGAAAATAAAGTGACCCAGATACAAAATAGCGAAAAACTGATCAGCAGAATCTTTACCATCAGGGCAGGACGCCCTGTCCATATGCGGACATTCGATTCCCGGTCATATTTCTTCATGACCGCATCGAGATCATTCTCATTCATTTCCTGTTTTATATCATTGGCCTGATTGCTCATAGCTCCTCCTCCCTATTACCCCTTCACTGTTATTCCTGCGAATCCACCGAAATGCCATGCTCACTGTAATAACGGGCTGCTCCGATATGGAAAGGTATCGTTATCCCGGATGTGGCATTCTCGATCGACAGCTCCTCTCCTTTGGCATTCTCTATACTGATATCTTCGGTATGATCAAAAATTGCCGCTGTGAGAGCGTATACGAGATCATCATCAAGATCGGCATCCACCACCAGGGTAGCCTTTATCGTGATGGTCTCAATGGGCTCATCCTGCCCCGGGTAGGTATTTGCCGGGATCTCAAGCGGAGCATAATACGGACAGAGATCCATAATACTGTCCCTCAGTTCTCCTTCAATGGGGATCAGAAATACCTCGTTTGTTGTCGCCAGCTCCGTGATAGCAGATGTCGGAGCGCCGGCCACGATAAAAGCCGCATCTATCTGCCCGTCCTTCAAGGCTTCCTTGCTGTCGTCAAAGCTCTGATACTGCGGTTTGATATCTTCAATGGTAAGCCCGGCCTGTTCCAGTACATCCATGGCATTAAAATACACTCCCGAACCGGGTGCGCCGATGGAAACGCTCTTCCCTTTCAGATCGCTGACACTTTTTATATCCTCTTTCATGGTTATCAGCTGAACCGTTTCGGCATACAGCGCGCCCAGCACACGAAAATCCCGGCACGGACCGTCTGTTTCAAAAGACCTGCTGCCGTCCCAGGCATAGTTCATAACATCAGACTGGGTAAAGCCGATCTGATAGTCTCCATCTCCTATGCTCTGGATGTTTGCCTTTGAAGCAGCGGTGGAAACCGCCGTGACCCAATAATCCGTATAGTCCGTCATATATTGGGCAAGAACGCCGCCGAATGCATAATACGTTCCCGATGTTCCCCCCGTCCCCATCATCATTCTCTGGTTCCCGCATCCGGCGAGACCCAGCAGGGATATGACAAGAATCAAACAACAGAACAGCCGCAGTATCCTTTTCTTCATTCTCTCCCCCTCCGATCAATCCGCATTATTTATCAGATCAAGAATGATCTGTGCGCAATGAGAAATGCTCATCTTTCCCACGTCAAAGCAGAATGTATAATTTGAAGCATCGAAGATCTCTTTTCCCGTATAATATTTGTAAAATGTCCGGCGCTTGTTGTCACGATCCTCCATATATTTTTCCGGTTTCATTTTCCCGTATTCCGCCAGCTCCTTCGTTCGTTTGAGTCTCATTTCAAAGGGAGCATGCAGATAAACGCTCACCGTATCGATCCCCGCTTCTTTCATGATATGATCCGCACAGCGCCCGATCATGATACAGGGAGTCTCCGCCAGCTTAAGGATCACCTTTTTCTCCGCCCTGAATATCGCATCATGTGAGCTGCTGTAGGAAACGGCACTGTTCAGAAGATCATTCAGAACCTGTGAAGATCTGCTCATCTCCTCTCCTTCGCGCTCAACGTCTTCCTGATCGTATCCGCTCTCCTCTGTGGTCCTGGACACAAAATCCCTGTCGTAATAAGGAATTCCGAGCTTCTCCGACAGAACGGTCGCAAGTGCCCTTCCGCCTGCGCCGTACTCTCTGTTGATCGTTATGACCGGTAATGTTTTTTCAGCCATTCTGCCGCCTTTCTCCTACTGAATTTCTTCGGTTTTATCAATCGTCCGTCTGCGGGCTTGTTCTAATGCTTTTCAAACAAGTTTGAACGCATTATGACCTTTTGACCCTGACACTATAATTATAGTTTACGAATTTGGTAAATGCCGCATCGTGAGCCGCAAATGCCTTGCCACCGGCATTTGTGGTTCAGGAAAGAGCAATGACTTTATTCGTTTACTATAACATCATATGCGTTATTTTCCAATTGCGGTCCGGATGCTAAACACCGTTTCCATCCGGACTGTGATACCGGTTGCAAAGATCGATCACCAGCGACACCTCGCTGTCCGTCATTTCCGGAAAAAGGGGCAGCGTAGCGCAGTGGTCTGCCAGCTTCTCGGCATTCGGACAGTCGCCCCGCTGATATCCCAGATATGCAAACGCCTGCTGCAGATGGCACGGAACAGGATAATGCCTGTTGCACTCCACTTCATGATCCTTCATGTAAGAAAGAAAGTTTTCCGGGTCCGGAACCATTACCTCAAAGAGATGAAATACCGGATCCGTATTCTCCGGATGGGCCTGCATGGTAAAGACCGGATTTATGATCTCCTTCAGATACCTTCGCCCGATCTCTCTGCGTCTTTCCGTCCATTCATCCAGATGCCTGAGGCCCACGGAAAGAACCGCTCCCTGCAGTCCTTCAAGGCGCATATTATAACCGATCACCTCATGATAATATCTCACCCTGCAGCCCTGATTCTTCATCACCTCGATCCGGTCGATATAATCCGGATGATCGGAGGTGACGCTTCCGCCCTCGCCGAAGGCATACAGATTTTTACCGGGGTAAAAGGAGAAACATCCCATCTCTCCGAGACTCCCGACCATTTTCCCCTCATACCTTGCGGCATGGGCCTGAGCACAATCCTCCACCACAAAGAGGCCGTGGCGGTCCGCGATCTCCCGGATCTTATTGTATTCAAAGGGCTGACCGTAGAGATGCACCCCGATGATCCCCTTTGTCTTATCCGTGATCTTTCTTTCCGTGTCCTCCGGATCGATCTCCCAGGTATCCGCCGTGCAGTCCGCAAAGACCGGGGTCGCTCCCGTATAGGCCACCCCCCAGGCGGTAGCGATATAGGTATTTGCCGGAACGATCACCTCATCCCCCTCGCCGGCCCCCAGAGCCAGCATCGCCAGATGCAGCGCGGACGTTCCGTTATTCACGCCGCTTGCGGCCTTCACTCCTAAATACTGCGCAAATTCCCGGTCAAAACGGTCAGCGAAAGATCCGCCGGAAAAAGCAGTTTCTTCACAGACCGCGGCGATCGCCTCCTGATATTCCGCCTTGTGCTTCCGATAATCCCTTGAAAGATCGATTCTTTTCAGCATAATCATTTCTCCAGCATAAACTCGCATTTTAACCGAACGATATTGATCAGATAATTCCGGATCGTTTTCCCGATCTTCACCGTCGTATTGTAATCCTCCGTCCAGACCACCGGCATATCCACGATCCTGTATCCGCCGCGCTCTGCTCTGAGCAGAAGCTCGATCATGTAAAACCAGCCGTGATCGTTGCTGCAGCGGCTGACCAGCTCTTCGGCGGCGTTTTTGCGGATAAAGGTAAATCCGCAGATCGCATCCGTGGCTTTCATTCCGAAAACCGCTTTCAGCAGGATCAAAAGTCCCTTGGAGGTAACCTGCCTGTACCATTTGCGGCCGGTTACCCTGGAACGTTTATGAAACCGCGATGCGTTGATATAATCCACCTCCGGATATTTTTCAAATATCCTCAATGTTTTGGCAAGATAGCGAAGATCCGTGGACAGATCGATATCCATGCATCCCACGATCTCGTCCCGATTCCGCTCCACCCCCGTCTTAAATGCGATGCCTACTCCTCTTTCCTCGATCCGGACATACTCCACCTCTGCATATTGCTCTGCCAGCCGTTTTGCGATCAGGGGTGTATCATCATCCGAGCCGTTGTCCACAATGGTCAGATGATATTTCTTCCCGTGCAGGATTCTCCCCTCTTTTGCCTCCAGGGCGCGCAGATAGTTTACGCTCCTGACAATGCCGTTTTCCAGGCGAAGATGTTCATTTAATACAGGAAATAAAATATTCAGACTCATAGAAAACCATCCATATCATATACTGTGTTGATCTTACCGGACAGAACGCTGATCATTTTGGGATGCTCGGAATTGATCCGTATGACAGTCGGCCGGGAGTCGTCCACCTCCGAGGATTTTAAGATCGGCTTCATCGAAAACAGAGACTTCTCATACCGGTAAGAAAACTCGGGCTTCATGTACTTGTTCGCCAGACGGTTCATATAAGGCCAGGCAGTCTCCGGTCTGTTCGGACAGAAATCACAGTTCTGAAGCTGCTCCGGCGAACAGTCCGTGCCCTTCTGGCAGGCAAACCCGGGCAGCTCGTCATAGCTTGTGACATGCGGTGTAAAGGTGACTGCTGTCAGGGAATGATATCCTGTCTTGCCGAAGGGCATGATGGAAAAGAAAGGGCCGTCCATCACCGTCAGTCCCACTTCCCTTAACGGCTCCGATACGCTGCAGAGAATGATCTCGCACAGCTCATACTTTATCCCGAATAACTCCGGCCGCCTTCCCTCTTCTCCCTTTTTCCGCACCCTCTGAAGAACCTGATTGGCGGATGCGTAAGTAGCGTTCAGACAAAACGGGGCTTCTGCCAGGCTTTCTTCTCCGGCTGCAGTATAGCGGATCTCATAGCTGTCATCCTTTTCCAGGATCTCCGAAATATCCGCGCCGCAGATCAGCTCTGCCGAGGCACACGCCCCCAGCTCCTTAAGGAAGTAGTCTTTCAGGATCATCGCGTCATAGGTGTCCTCTTCTGTCAGAAACACCCCTCCGCACATCCCGTCCCGGAAGTAAAGCCTCGGGGACAGGGGCTCACAGCGGATCCCGGCCGCCCTGCAGAAGGCCTCAAATTCTGCGGCCCCCGTCCAGGAAAACTCGTCGCTCGTCGCATATACCTGCTTGAAATCGGAATGGATCGCAAAAGAGAAATCCTCGTGAAATCTGCGGTAATAGCCGGCGGACTTCAACGCTGTAGACAGGCTTCTCGGATAATGATAGCCCATATGAACTCTGGCCTGATTGATATAGGTTGCCCGGGAAAAAGGTTCCCTGTCATGCTCCAGAACAAGCACCTTTTCTCCCCGCTTTCCGCATCGAAGCGCAGCATACAGACCGTACAGACCGGCTCCTATAATGATCTTGTCGTAATCCTTTTTCATTCTAATTCCCGGAAATCTTTTCTATATCCTCGATCAGATGATGCTGTCGACGATATGTCAGATTGATCAGCACCCCCAGATACCTCAGGATCACCGTCAGGATGCCGAACACGCCGATAAAGCCGATGGACAGAAAGCCCATCAGCGAAACCCAGCCGGAGGCCAGATGCTGATCCATAAAATAAGACCAGACCGTATAGACAATGACTGCCAGCGCGATCACCACAAACACGATGCAGATCCCCAAAGAGACTCTTTCCAGAAGGTCTGTAAAATAAATAAAGGAATCGATCGCAAGATTGACTCTTTCATCACTCCTGCCCTTCCGGTAATTTCCCTTCCGGTCGTCTCCCACCTCATAGACCATTTTATGAACCTGCAGCCCGCAGTTCATATATACTGCCTTCCGATACGGTATATAACGTCCCACCGATTTGATCCGGTTGATCGCCCGTCTGGAAAGCAGTCTGAATGTCTCCGGCCCGATCGCAAACTGACTTCGGCTGAACCTGTTATAGATCGCATAGAAGCATCTGGAGGTGAAGCGGGTCGGATAGGATCCCGCGACGGAAACAATATCATAGCCCTTCAGGCACTCCGAAAAAACGTCCCTGATCAGCTCCGGCTTATAATCCACATGCAGATCATCGAACTCATACACATAATCTCCGATCGCCATATCCCTGCCGATATTCATGGCCTCCTCGATCCCCTGGGAAATGCCGAGCTTCACAACACTGACCATATAATCGGCCGGATTCTCCCGGAAATAGGAATGGATCCGATCCAGGCTGCGGTCGGTTGAATTATCGTTTATGAGGATCAGCTCGCATTTTTCAAAGACCTCTCTGCAGGTCTCCATTACCCCGGAAAGAAACGGAACGATCTGGTTTTCATCGTTATAGACATATGCGACAACCGATATAAATTTAAGTTCCTTATCCATCACACTTATTTACTCCTACTGCGCCGGCGTGACAAATCCAAGCTCGTCAATATGGACGGCAGATGTGCTGTAGCCCCGCTCGGTATCTATGATCCGCGTAAACTCGCTGTCTCCTTCCGTAAAAAGCGTTGTATGGCATCCTTTCTGCAGGCAGGGCAGGAAGCGCAGCTCACTTATGGCTCCCCCCTCCAGGACCGCTTCGACAGCGCAGGTATCGATCGTCTTGGAATTAAACCAGAAATTACCGAGGCTGTACATAACGGGCACGCCGTCCACATAGTCAAAGCCCTGCAGGACATGGGGATGATCCCCGATGATCAGATCGGCCCCCGCTTCCGCATATGCTTTCGCAAGATCCTTTTGAGAGGCCTCATACTGATTCGTCCCCTCGCTGCCCCAGTGCACATAGGCGATCACAAAATCGGAGTTCCCCTCCGCCTCCCGGATCACCTCCAGAAATCTGGCCGGATCAAGGGTACGGAGCACTCCCGGATCCGTTTCCGTCGCTTCTTTTGTATCCGGCGGCGACGAGCGCTCTATCTGCGTGGCGGACACAAAAGCGATCTTCATGCCGCCTGCGATGAAATACACCGGTCTGGATGCCTCTTCAATATTCCGGCCCGCTCCGACATACGGGACATTTGCCCCTTTGAGGATATCAAGCGTATCCAGCAGGGCATCCGGCCCATGGTCGTAAGCATGGTTATTGGCCAGCGAGACGATATCCACCCCCATATCACCCAGATAGCGGACTGTGGAAGGATCCGCCCGGAATGTAAATTTCTTGTTCGGTGTCGGAGTCCCGCGGTCACTGTAAGGAAATTCATTATTGATCATACAGATGTCCGCTCCGTTTAAGAGCTCCATCAGATCTGGAGAAAGTGCCTGATCGATCTCTCCCCCCCGGGATGCAAGCGCGTTCATGTTTGCGTAATGCTTATCGAAATTAATATCCCCGGCAAAGACGATACTGACCCTTCCTTCCTCCTTTACGCTCTTGCAATATACACCGTTTTCGGATACATCCTCCTCGGAAAGAAGATATCCTTCGAACAGATTCTCCGGCGGTTCCTCGGGTTCTTCGGGCTCCGGCTCCTCCGGTTCGGGCTCCTCCAGGATGAGGTTGATCTGGGGGATCTCCTCCGGTTCCTGCTTTACGGGAGACTCCTCCTCTTCTGCCCAGGGCAGGGCAGGCATAGCACAGCCCGTAAACAGCAGAGATATCAATATGCAGAAAGCGATCCCCCTTTTTATCTTCATGACTTTTTAATTCTCACTCACATAATTATCAAAATAGCCCTGTACCAGCACGACCGGTGTTCCCTTATCGCCCGAGCCGCTGGTCAGGTCGCAGAGCGAACCGATGAGATCGGTCAGCTGACGGGGCGTTGTGCCCTGAGAAGCCATATTCCCCACCAGGCTTCCGTTTTTCTGGCGGATGCTGTTGGAGATGGCTTCCTTTAATGCCTCTCCGGAAAGATCCTTGAAATCATTATCCGCCAGATACTTAAGCTTCAGCTCATTCGGCGTACCGATGAGACCATCCGTAAAAGCGGGAGAAACGACCGGATCGGCCAGCTCCCAGATCTTGCCCTGCGGATCCTTAAACGCTCCGTCTCCGTAGACCATAACCTCCACATGCTTCCCGGTTGCTTTCAGGATTCGCTCCTGGATATCCAGTACGAGCGGTCTGCATTCCCTCGGAAACAGCTTGATCTTATCCTCTGTCGATTTGTTGGAGCCTAGCAGACCGTAGCGTTCATTGCAGCCGCTGCCGTTCACCGGTGCATTCAGGATATCATCCAGGCCGCAGACCACCTCGGCACCTGCTTCCTTCAGGATCTTTTTTGTCCTGTTTCTGGTGTGAATATCACAGGTCAGTACATTCTTTGTGTAATTCAGGATCGTCTTCGGCTGATTCGCAAAGATGATCTCCACCTCCGCTCCGCACTCCCGGATCAGATCTCCGTAATACTCCACATAATCAACACCGGTAAACGGATGCCGGATCACACCGAAAAGCTCCCTGTATCTTTCCAGTGTCAGTACGTCGCTGTACGGGTTGATCCCCGCCTCATCGATCTTATCCAGGCCGACCAGCTCGTTCCCGACTTCATCGGAAGGATAGCTCAGCATCAGTACGATCTTCTTCGCTCCCTTGGCAATCCCGCGCAGGCAGATCGCGAAACGGTTTCTGGAAAGGATGGGGAAGATCACCCCGATCGTTTCCCCGCCCAGCTTCGTTCTTACATCCTCGGCAATGTCATCCACCGAGGCGTAATTCCCCTGAGACCGCGCCACGATGGATTCCGTGACTGAGATCACATCCCGGTCCTTTATTCCGAAGCCTTCGGCTTTTGCCGCTTCCAGAACGCTGTCTGTGACGATCGCAGCCAGATCATCTCCCTGCCGGATGATCGGGCAGCGGATCCCTCTTGAAACTGTACCGGTTCTTCTTTCTTTTGTATCCATTTTACCTTCTCCTTTATTAATTCATATGGGAATAACGCCAATCCCATTGACTTCGATTTCCGGGTAATATAGTAAACGAATAAAGCAATTGCTCTTTCCCGAACCGCAAATGCCATCAGCAAGGCGCTTGCAGTTCACGATACGGCAATTACTGAATTCGTTGACTATAGTTTATCATTTCAGGAAGACAGCCGCAATAATCTTATGATGTTGGGGTCAAAAGGTATTTTCACCTCAACTGATATCAGATCCAATGCGGTCTCAGCTGCCAGAACGCTACGGCGCTCGCCGCTGCCACGTTCAGTGAGTCCACATCCGGAGCCATGGGGATCTTTACGATATAATCGCTTTTTTCTATTGTTTCCTCTCTCAGTCCGTTTCCCTCGTTCCCGAAGATCAGTGCAGTTTTCCGCTCCCTCATCAACCCCGGATCATCGATACTTACGGCTGATCCCCTCAGAGCCATGGCCGCCGCCTTAAATCCCATCCCGTGCAGAGTGTCGATATAGGACAGACCGCCGTCCCCCGGCCGCAGATATGTCCAGGGGATCCTGAATACCGTTCCCATACTGACCCTTGCCGCCCGGCGGTAAAGGGGGTCGCTGCAGTCCCCCGTCAAAAGCACGGCTTCCATCCCCAGCGCCGCGGCGGAACGGAAGATCGCCCCCACATTGGCAGGATTCTCCACATCCTCCAGTATAACGATCCTACTCGCGGTTTTGCAGAGATCCTCCGCCTTTTGCAGCTCGCGGCGCTTCATGGCACAGAGCGCCCCTCTCGTCAGGGAAAAACCCGTCAGCTTTCGGAGCACCTCCAGCGAAGCGGTAAACACCGGAATATCCGCACATCGCCTCAGAATGTCCTTTGCTTCCCCTTCGATCTGACTGTCCTCTAACAGCAGGGACTCCGGTTCATAGCCCGCATTCAGCGCTCTTTCGATCACTCTGGGACTTTCGCAGATAAAGATCCCCCTCTCCGGTTCATAGATCCGGCGAAGCTGCGGTTCGTTGAGCCTTGCATAAACATCCAGCTCCGGTGCCGAGAAATCCTTTATTTCGATAATATTTTCATTCATAAAACCATTATACCGATCTCCGATTTGTAGTAAACTGTTTTTATGAGGAACGATGAAGACAGGTTATTAACAAATCATTTTCTGGATCTGTATCACAGAGCTTTCGGCAGCAGCTCCTATGCCTTTTCGTCTTTTTTGTCTCTTTCCGAAAGCTCCTGCCTGAGAGGCATGATACAATCCGGACAGATCCCCCGGGACTTCGTGAAGCTTTACGGAGGCTATGACGAGGCGGAACGGCTGATCGCACGCTTCGGTTCTCCGGAGGAATTCGGCTGGGAGGAGGAGTTCCCGGTCTCAGTGATCCTTATCGCTCCGCTTCAGGATAAGTTTTCGGAAGAGCTGACTCACAGGGATTTCCTCGGTGCTCTCCTGAATCTGGGGATCGATCGGAATACTCTCGGTGACATCCGCATTTCCGGGCATTCGGCATACGTTTATGCACTGAGCAGGATCTGTGGCCATATCCTGGAGCACCTGACCAGGATCCGGCATACGACCGTCTCCTGCCGGATCACGGATCGGGCAGAAGAGGAGATCGTCCCCTCATTTGAAACAAAAGAACTGATCCTGCCGTCCGAGCGCATCGATGTTCTGATCTCCAGACTGATCAATGTCTCACGCAGCCAGGTCCTTTCCCTTTTCCGAAGCGGCAGGGTTTTTGTCAACGGACGTGAGGTCTCCTCCAACAGTACAATGGTAAGATCCGCGGATGTACTCAGCATCCGCGGATTCGGTAAATTTATATATGACGGGATCCTGAGATCCACCAGAAAAGATCATCTGGTGGTACAGGTCAGGAAATACCTTTGACAGAGAAGAGCTTACCCGCTTTATGATCCTGTGAAATCATATCTCCGCACCCCCAGCATCCAGAACCGGTAGCTCAGATAAAAGAACAGTACCCCGATAAAAGGGGAAAGCCAGGACAGAAGCGGGACGTGATCCGGCGTTACAAAGACCAGGCTCGGATAATATGCCACAAAGGCGATCGGGATCAGGAATGTAAAGATAAACCGGAATACCCTGTTAAAAATACTCGCCGGGTATTTCGCAAAATCCTTAAACCGGAACATGATCACCATCACATATCCGGAATTGATGATCCAGAAGCAGGTGGCCGCAGCCGCATTCATGATCGCTATCATAAAGAGAGAGGCCGTGGAAAGAAACAGCACCGCCCGGACCACCGTCACAAACGTAACGGGAATCCCGATATGGTTCCAGGCATATATAAAAGTACCCATCCCGAAAATAAACTGTCCGATCCCCTTCACATCGAAAACCTCTGATATGAAATAGAAAAATACATTGATCGGCCTGAAGCAGTACTTGATGAAATCTCCCGACCTGACCATAAATCTGAGATTCCAGTTGTTGTCAAAGAAGCACTGCACCGGCGTAAGCGCTATCAGCGAAAACCCGTACAGGAACAGCATATGATGATAATCCCAGCCGTTGATGGCCGGAAAGTTGTGAAAGAGTATCATAAAGGTCACAAATCCCGAAAGATCTGTCATGATCATCCCTAAGGTCGAAATGATAAAATCCGACCGGTAGCTCATCCTGGTCTTCAGATCCTGCACCAGGATCTTGCGGTAGATCGATATGTAAAATAAAAATCCGCGTTTTCGGCTTTTTTGTACATTATCCATGTTGATCTCCTTTTTCTTTATTCCATACCGGCTGTTCTCATCCGCCGTTTACCGTGATCCTCTTTACCGCATAGTTCCAGAACAGATTCCCGGCCAGCGTAAGCACGATACACCAGATAAGCTGGAGCCCCAAAAGGGACAGGAGCCCCTCCGGAGTATCCGATCCGTTTTTCTTCAGCAGGATCGTAAGCGGTATATCGTAGACCGCACGAAACGGCATATAATCCACAGCTCTCCTTAGGCCCTCCGGGAAGAACGCAAGCGGTATGGAAGCCCCGGAAAGAAGCAGAACCACCGTCTCCTTGACGATATTGATCCCCCATGTGGATTCCGTATACAGACAGACCGGCGCCACCAGCATTTCTATATTGAAATTGATGACCAGGGCAAGGATCAGCGAAAGTGCGAAATAAATCAGGTTCATCCCCACCGGCACCGCACCGTGCGTCACAAGCATCACCACCAGGAAGGTCGGGATAAAGGTGAGAAAAAACGATACCACATATGATCCGGAGTAGCTCCAGAAGGTATACAGTCTGTATTTCATCGGTTTTAACAGATGCATGATGATCTCTCCCGACTGGATCGCACGGCTCATATCCCAGACGATAAACATCTCCAGCAGATTGAAAACAGCCGTAGCGAGGATCAGATAGATCATCGTATCGTAAAAAGTCATGCCGTTCACCGTATCCGTTCCGGCAGATTCGTAGATTGCCTTCCATAGAAAATACACAAGCGCCAGATAGATCAGATTTGCAAAGAGTGTCACGGCTGTTCCCAGTCGGAACTGAAGCGACTCCATGATCCCGGCCCTCGTCAGCGCCGTCAGTTTTTTTACATTCTTCATGATGCCCTGCTCCCCTCGTAAATTTTCCGGATGACCTCCTCCGTAGAGATCTCCTCCAGCTGGATATCCTTTATTTTATATGATCTCTGAGTTTCCAGGATCACCTGCATCACATCGGTCTTTTTTTCATCTATGACCTGTTCATTCCAGGTCCCGTCCTCCAGACGCATCCGGAGAGTCCGGTAAGAGCCGAAAAAGGATTTCAGATGTTTGATATCATTGTCGTAGATCTTCCGGCCTTCATCGATGATCACGATCCTCCTGCACAGCGCATCCACATCCCCCATATCATGGGTGGTAAGTATCACTGTTGTTTTCCTCACTTCATTGAGCCCGCTGATCAGCTCCCGGATCTTTGCCTTCATGGACACATCCAGCCCGATGGTGGGCTCATCCAGAAATACGATCGCCGGATTATGAAGAAACGCCGCGAGTATATCACTGAGTGTCCTCTGTCCGAGAGACATCTGGCGAACCGGCTTATGGAGGATCGGCTCAATGTCCACAAGAGAAGCGTACAACTCAAGGATATCGTGATAATCCCTCTCCGGAACCATGTAGATATCTTTCAGAAGCTTGAAGGATTCGATCAGCGGCAGATTCCACCAAAGCTGACTCCTCTGCCCGAATACCACACCGATGTTTTCGGAATTTCTGATCCGGTCCCTGTACGGAACAAGCCCGTTAACGATTATTTCCCCCGAGGAAGGCTCCAGAACGCCGGTCATCATCTTGATCGTCGTGGATTTCCCTGCACCGTTCGGTCCGAGATACCCTATGATCTCCCCCTTCTCCACGGTGAGCGAAACGTTGCTGACGGCATTCACATTTTTATAATCTCTGGAAAAAAGATCCTGAAAGCTTCCTTTTAATCCTTCATGCCGGTTGAGTACCCTGAATACCTTGCTCACATTTTTCATCATGATAGCTTCGTTTCCCATGCTCTCCTCCTCATTTGCGACATATTTCCCACACTAGTATAACGGTCGCAAAATATCTGGACTAATGCGACGAATGCTTGCCCGAGAGTGCGTATCTGAAAACGTAGGCGTAGCGGGG
>CACZNS010000004.1 GCA_902782575.1 uncultured Lachnospiraceae bacterium | reverse complement strand
TTTAATATATTCATATAGTCTATGAGGATCGCAATATTGAGCATAATCATCATCATCTAACGGGATGGCTATGATATTATCTTCCGATACTCCGGAACCTATCAGATGATCATAGAACAAATTGAAGAGAAGATACGATTTTCCGCACCTTCTGACACCTGTTATTATCTTTATCAACCCGTTATTCTTGCGTTTTATGAGTCTGCTAAGATAAATATCTCTATTGATTACCATTTTCACACTCTATTTTAGATTTTTGGCGCCCAATCCACTTTCTTAAAATATATCACGGATTCATCCGATTTACAACCGTCATTTTATATTTACGAACAATGCGCCATTTTTCTAAAATACAGATGTGTGTTTTAATCCTCATTTTCCAGAATTTTTCCCACTAAATCACCATAATGCGTTTTCATCTACCACTTCATCGATGTCCCACTCAATCCCAAGATCGGCAGCAGCCTTAACAAAATCCTCTCTCGTAGTTGGCATTTCAATCTCAGTGCACGCGTTCTCGACAGGATGAACCTCTGTACTCCATGTACCGTAACCACCTACAGCGTCTTCTGCAACTTTAAACCCCAAGCCGCATACATCTCCCTCCAACATATTCCAGTAGGCAATGCATTCGGTACAGTCGCGTTCCTTATTTCTTGCCATTACTCATCCTCAGGATCCGTATTCAGGAACTCCAATACTTCTTCGCAGGTCCTGCCGCTTTTCATAATCGCCTTTACTAGCTCCTCCCGTCGAAGAGCGTCCCTCTTATCAAGCAGATCACTTAATACGGCGACCGCAGAATCATACTGTTTCTTCGTTTTACTTACTTGCTCCTGCGCCTTTTCTATTTTACGCTCCATCGCTTCCATCGAACTCATTCGCGCCATAATAACCGCTCTCCTTTACATACTGGTTTCCAGGGTCTTTCTGATCTCATCCACCCTGTATTTTACATTAGCCTCTGTCAGGCCGAAAGCCTTCAGTATGGTTTTCTGTGTTGCGGTTATTGCATGATCAAGTCGATATATTCCATCAAGCTGGCGCACCATCTCGATCTTATCCAAGCATGCTGCTTAACGATGAGGAGCTGGAGATGGTAAGTGGCGGAGGAGATCTGCGTAAGAACACTAAGTTTCGCGGCAAACCTCTCGTTAAACCCGATGAAATTAATTGATATTGAAATTGCCGGGGCGGGGCTTTTCTGGTGTGCGCCCCGTCAAGCAGACAGTAAAAAAAACTCGGAAATATCTTTTACAAGTTTAAGTTTTGCTCACTGTTCCTCTTCGGTAAGTTTGTTGCAACGGTGCTGAAGTAACATCCGAAAGAGACGCCTCCGACTGATCACATTTCGTTTACATCATTCTCAGCATAACCAAATACACCGCTGTTCCTGCAATGATACTGATAAAAGTATTATGCTTCCACTTATAGCTCACAGCAACGACAAGCACAGCTGCGATACCCGGGATTCCCGTTCCGAACAGGTTACTCTTCGCTCCCTTCAGGCAGTATACGATAAGCACCGCCATTATTGCTGAAGGAAGGATCTGCCCCAGCCTCTTCATCCAGTCCGGCATACTACGTCCGCCCCTGAAAAGAACAAAAGGAAGCGCCCTAAGCCCAAATGTGATCACAGCCGAAACTGCGATCGCAGCCAAAATATATTCTGTTCCCGTCATACCGCCGTGCCCATCTTTCTTACGTTATAGAGCACCAGAAGCATGGACACGATGATAAGTGCAGGCAGCATAAACTGATTCTCACCGAATATCAAAAGGCATATGATCCCTATTCCCAGACCGGCAAGCGCCGGAAAATGGTTATCTGCCTTCTCCCACTGGTCTACGAAAATAATAACAAACAACGCCGTCATACAAAAATCAATGCCTTCCATGGAGAACGGGATCAGCTGTCCCAAAACTCCCCCTATGACAGCTCCGATCATCCAGTAACAGCGTGAAAAAAATGCCACCCGGAACATGATCTGCTTTTTCTCTGCATCAGGCAGTTCCAACGTGCAGTTCACGGCATAAGTCTCATCCGTCATCGTATGGATCATATAGGGCTTTCTTATTCCCATGCTCCCAAAATCATCAACAAATGAAAGGCTGTAGAAAATCTGCCTGCTGTTCATAAAAAAAGCCGTGACAGCTATCGTAACGATCGAAGCACTTGCAGAAAGAAGTGTTGTCAGCACAAACTGAAATGCACCGGTGTATACGGTAAGACTCACAAGCAGCGAATAATACCACGCAAACCCGGACTCTTCCATCAGTATCCCGTAAGCCATGCTCACAAAAAGATAACTGCACATGATCGGTATTGACTTTATAAATGCATATCTGAAAAGCTGTTTTTTATCCACTACTTATTCGTATAGCTCCTGTAAAACTGTCGGTATTCCGCCTCCGGCACCACCGGTTATAAACATCCCAAGCAGACCAAGTAAGAAGCCGATCATAGTATATGAAATCACACGACCGATGTTATAAAAATGACGAGGTCAACGCAATTATGTTTAGCCAAAACGAGCTGAACAATGGATATCTCTCCACCATTCAGCTTGTAAATATCTTAGGAAATCTCTTTTACAGAAAAATTTTCACGCCACCCGAAATATCCATATTGGTGCTTGATACAACTCTGATACAGCTTTTACTGTATGATTGTCATTAGTTCGTATCAAATTCCATGATCACGCAACCTGTTACTTACTCCGCATACTCTTTAATGATCTGCTCTATTTCAACGCCATCTTTCAGTTTTTTAAGCATTCTTGCGGCAGGATTTTCCCGTTTCTCAATACGTTCAAATATGGGGGCAAGCAGTACCTCCTCGCCGTATCCCCTCATTATCAGTCCTTCCTTCGAAAGCTTCGCGATCTCTTCAGCCAGGGAGTATACTGCATCCTCATCCACGAAGGACGGGAGTGTATCCTTTACAAAATGTCGCCTCAATTCAGTCGCATTGTAACCATGTCCGTAAATTACCTTGTCTTCATCCAGAAGCTTCGTAAGCTCATGCAGCTTTTTCTTAAGCCCTGCATGAAAGGCTGCGACGCACATGGAATCCTTTATAGGCTGGCAGCATACGCTCCTGAATTCTATCGTTCCCCGATAGGTCAGATCCTCAAATTTAAAGGAACGAAGATATTTAAGGTCATCTTTCTCCGGCTGAATGATGAGCTTTCGATATTTTCCATCCTGATAATACTCCCCCTCTATATCCACCGTTTCAAAATACTCCCTCAAAGGCATCGGACGGAAATTGATATACTTATCATCCCTCTCTGTGCAATAGATGCTCATCGAGCTTATATAGTCCAGAAATTCGTCCACATCCTTAAACTTATATTCATAAGGACCCACATTGTGCGGATTTATGCCGTGGGTGGAATTTTCCCAGAATATATCCCTTATGCAAAGATAGTCCTCGGCTTCGCCCAGAAGGACTGAATTTGAAAAGATCAGTGCCTTAATGGGTTCCAATTTTGAAAAGGTATTGATAACCTCAGGTATCTCATCGAAGGTTACATCCAGCTGGACCTGTGATGCGCTGGAAAACGTGCCGAACTCAGGGTGCGGATGAAAGTACATGGGTAATTTACGATACTTTTCATAAGAATGCAGATGATGAAAGAGCATGCGGTACCGGCCATTTGGCACGGGAACATTTTGATTATATATCCTGTACGGATTTACTCCCATACCCGTAAGCGTATAATCATACTCTGCAAGGCATTCCCGGATATATGCATAATATCTGTTAAAGCGCTTTTGTACTTCAAGAATGCTTTTTTCTCTGCCAAATGACAATTCGAGATTGTTGTACGAGCAATCATATGACAGGGTATCGCCCAGACCCATATGCTCCGCAAGGCTCACCTCGCCGTCCTCATCTCGGGAGACCGGGGTAAAGCCGAAGTGTTCAATAAATTTGTAGGTCAGTCTGTGGACATTGGTGAAATCCACCGCCTCTTTTGCCAGATTTAAAATGGGCATCTCGATCTCGATGCCTGTATATTCATCCCTTTCACTCTTTGTAGGAGCTATGTATTTTTCGTATAGAAGAGCTCTTAATTCCTTCTGATCCATAAAAATATAACCTCTATCACTTTATGACACCAGTATCTCACGGGAACGGTCAACAAACATCTGCTCCTCCTCGCTTAAAAGATAGATATTATCGTGTTCCCTCCCCTCTATCGCAAGAGATCCGTTCTTATAGGCTAAAAGCTTTGTACAGGGAACATTTTTCCATGCTTCTTTCGTAAGCGGAAGGGTGGAAAAGAAAACTGCATCGTCTTTTTCCAGTACATACAAACCGTTTTCAACATTGGAATGAACATATGTGTATTCCCCGTCCGAGAAAAGCAGGTTTAATTTGTTTCCCGGAGCAAATTCAGCGATAAGGCGTTCAAATAATACAAAGCGATCGACAGCATCCGGTTTCCCACCGTTTTTTAAGCACGCTCTGTTCAGCTCATCGATCATCATCATGGAAAATCGCTCGCTGTCGGTACTTCCCTTCTGGTTGAACACATATTTATCCAGCTTTGCGGATAAATGCAGTGTTCCGTTATGTATGAAGCTGTAATCTGTCCCGCATATATCCTTTAAGATGAAAGGATGAGCGTTTTCAGGACTTATCCTTCCGACCGTGGCATAACGGATATGAGCCAGAACATTCGATTCAACAACAGGAAAACGAAGCCTTCCTTTAAGATAAGCGCTCTTTTGGGCGCTCAAGGCTTCCTTATGAAACATCAGACCACCGTTGGTATGGCAGGATAATCCCCAGCCGTGGCAATGCACCAGACTGTGTTCAAAGAATTTCTTAAGATAACTGTTTATCTCTATACGTTTTTCTGAATTGAGGGCAAATATCTCACACATGTTTCACTGCTCCTTTGATACGGGAATAATACCATTATTTAGCTGCCGGCGGATAATATCGTTTTTCTATTATGTTTTATAAGTTATTTTTATAACAAATCCATTTCGCATATCTGCGAAGACGCCAAAATAAGGGGAGTTTAAGGAAAATTCAACTAATATTCAAAATAATTCAACTTATTTAGGCATAGAAATAGCCCCGAAACCGTTGATTTCAGGGCATTTCCAGCAAAGCGGGTGATGGAAACTGTCAAAGATGGGATTATATTCCTTCCAGAAGTATATCCAGCATTTCTTTTGGCGTGACTACAAACGGAACTTGGCGGAAATGCTTTATATTGCCAGTGACAAGATACGCGTCTTCTTTCCGCTTCTCCATAACGATTGCGTAGAATACTACATCCTTCGGGTCAGGGAGTTCATAATCCATGTTGTCAGTATCAATATACTCACCCTGGTCTTCAAGAGCCTGAATGACATCATCTACAATCTCTT
>CACZNS010000003.1 GCA_902782575.1 uncultured Lachnospiraceae bacterium | reverse complement strand
TCGCGCACGACCCAAAGAGCGGACGTATCATCGTCATCGAGATCAATCCGCGTACTTCCCGCTCCTCTGCCCTTGCCTCCAAGGCGACCGGCTTCCCGATCGCTCTTGTGTCCGCGAAGCTGGCAACCGGCCTGACCTTAAAGGATCTGCCCTGCGGAAAATACGGTACGCTGGATAAATACAAACCGGACGGCGACTATGTCGTTGTCAAGTTCGCCCGCTGGGCGTTCGAAAAATTCAAAGGCGTCGAAGATAAGCTCGGAACGCAGATGCGCGCCGTCGGAGAAGTCATGAGCATCGGCAAGACCTATAAGGAAGCTTTCCAGAAAGCGGTCCGGTCTCTTGAAAAAGGCCGCGCCGGTCTCGGATATGTCAAGAACTTCAACGAGCTCTCCAAAGAAGAACTGCTGCAGAAGCTCATCACCCCGTCCAGCGAGCGTCATTTCATCATGTATGAAGCGCTGCGCAAGGGTGCGACCGTCGACGAGATCCACGAGCTGACAAAGGTGAAGGCTTACTTCATCGAACAGATGAAGGAGCTTGTCGAGGAAGAGGAAGAACTGCTGAAGTACAAAGGTTCTCTTCCGTCTGACGAAGCCCTCATCCAGGCAAAGAAGGATGGTTTCTCCGATCTGTATCTGGCCCAGATCCTGGGCATTTCCGAGAAAGAGGTCCGCGAGAGACGCACCGCTCTGGGCGTAACGGAGAACTGGGACGCCGTGCATGTGAGCGGCACACAGGATTCTGCTTACTACTACTCCACTTATAACGGCGAAGACCACGACCCGGTGAATACCGACCGCCAGAAGATCATGATCCTGGGCGGAGGCCCGAACCGTATCGGCCAGGGTATCGAATTTGACTACTGCTGTGTACACGCGGCGCAGTCCCTTAAGAAGCTCGGCTTTGAAACGATCATCGTCAACTGCAATCCGGAGACGGTCTCCACGGACTATGACACATCCGACAAGCTCTATTTTGAGCCTCTGACACTGGAGGATGTGCTCAGTATCTACCGGAAGGAAAAGCCGGTGGGCGTGATCGCGCAGTTTGGTGGGCAGACACCGCTGAATCTGGCAGCCGAGCTGGAGGAAAACGGAGTGAAGATCCTCGGAACACCCCCTTCGGTGATCGACCTCGCGGAGGACCGGGATCAGTTCAGGAGCATTATGGATAAGCTCGGGATCCCTATGCCGGAGTCCGGGATGGCCACGGACGTGGAGGAGGCCATCGGGATCGCAAACAGGATCGGATATCCCGTGATGGTCCGCCCCTCCTATGTGTTGGGCGGCCGCGGTATGGAGATCGTCTATGACGATGAAAGTATGTCGGATTATATGATGGCGGCAGTAGGAGTGACACCCGACAGGCCGATCCTGATCGACCGGTTCCTGCATCACGCGATGGAGTGTGAGGCGGACGCCATCAGTGACGGGACTCATGCATATGTACCGGCCGTGATGGAGCATATTGAGCTGGCGGGGATCCATTCCGGCGATTCGGCCTGCATTATCCCTTCAAAGCATATCCCGAAGGAGAATCTGAAAACCATCGAGGAATATACGAGAAAGATCGCGGAAGAGATGCATGTGGTGGGTCTGATGAACATGCAGTATGCCATCGAAAACGGCAAGGTCTTTGTTCTGGAAGCGAATCCGAGGGCGAGCCGTACGGTACCGCTGGTGTCAAAGGTCTGCGGGATACGGATGGTTCCGCTGGCTACAGAGATCATTACCGCCCAGCTGACGGGCAGACCGTCGCCCGTGCCTCAGCTGAAGGAGAGAAAGATCCCGTATTACGGGGTGAAGGAGGCGGTGTTCCCGTTTAATATGTTCCAGGAGGTGGATCCGGTCCTGGGTCCGGAGATGCGTTCGACCGGAGAGGTCCTGGGTATCGCGGAGACCACCGGCGAGGCTTTCTACAAGGCACAGGAGGCGGCAAAGGCGAATCTGCCCCTCACGGGAACGGTGCTGATGAGCGTCAATACGCAGGACAAGCCGGAGATCGTGGATGTGGCGCGTCAGTTCCATGAAATCGGCTTCCATATCATAGCAACCGGACGCACCTGCGAGCTGATCGGAAATGCGGGGATCCCGGTGCAGCATGTAAAGAAGATCTACGAGGGCAGGCCGAATATCGTGGATCTGATGACGAACGGAGACATTCAGCTTATCGTCAATTCACCGGTGGGCAAGGAAAGCACTCAGGACGACAGCTATCTGAGGAAAACGGCGGTGAAGCACAAGATCACGTATATCACCACGATCGCTGCTGCAAAGGCGGCGGCAGAGGGCATCAAATATATCAGGGAGCATGAGAGTCATGAGGTAAAATCCCTGCAGGAATGGCATTCCTCCATTGAGTGAACTACGGCGGGGCTTTCTGATGAAGCAGATGAGTGTCTGTATAAGTCAAAAGGAAAGATTTATTTATGAACAAGTCCTGAGGCCGGGTTTTCAAAAAACAGGTTGATATTTTGACACTGACAGCATATAATGATACAGGATTGCGAAGGGTACAGATCCGGAAGCGATCCGGTGTATCAGGGGTCGTAGCTCAGCTGGGAGAGCGTCTGCTTGACGTGCAGGAGGTCTGCGGTTCGAGCCCGCACGGTCCCATGGAAACCCGAAAGTCTGTATCGACTTTCGGGTTTTTTTCAGTTAAAATGGATGGAAAGAAAAGCGCGGGGGCGCGGAAAAGAGGTAATCTATGAAAGGCTTTATCAAAGAATTCAAGGAGTTTATCACCAAGGGCGATGTCATGAGTATGGCAGTCGGTATCATCATCGGCGGTGCGTTTACGGCGATCGTCACATCGCTTACGGATGATGTGATCGGCCCGATCATTGGTCTGATCATCGGCGGCATTGATTTCTCAAATCTTTCCTTCGGTATCGCGGACGCGCAGATCATGATCGGAAATTTCATTCAGGCTGTCATCAATTTTCTGATCACGGCGCTGGTGCTCTTCTTTATCATGAAGGCCTTTAACATTGCAAAGGACAAGGCGGATGCACTGGCAAAGAAGAAGAAGGACGAAGAGGATGCGGAAGCGGCCGAGGAAGTACCCGCGGACATACAGCTTTTGACTGAGATCCGTGATCTGCTGAAGAAATCAAAATAATCCGTAAAAGGATGCGGAACAGACCAAAGAGTCCCCTGTAGAAGCAGGAGGACTCTTTTTTGGAAAAGGGCATTGACAGAACGGTAAGCGGGTATTATATTGAACATATGAACAGTTGTTCAAATGTTCAAGGAGACTTCGCACGGAAGGGAGGATATCATGGCGATCGGTGATGTGGAATGCTGTGATGAAACATATGTACATGAAGATCTGCTGAAAAAGGTCAGGGGAAAAATGCCGGATGAGGATGAGCTGTACGATCTGGCGGAGCTTTTCAAGATCTTTGGAGATTCCACCAGGATCAGGATCCTTTTTGTACTGTTTGAAGCAGAGGTCTGTGTCTGTGACCTGGCCGGGATCCTCGGTATGACACAGTCGGCGATCTCTCATCAGCTGAAGATCCTGAAGGCATCCAAGCTGGTAAAGGCCAGAAGAGACGGCAAACAGGTTTTTTATTCTCTGGATGACGATCATGTCAGATCCATCATCCGGCAGGGAAGAGAGCATGTACTGGAGCGGGAACCGTAAACGACAGAAAAACATACTTGATCAGAAAGAGGTGGGACAATGAAAAAGAAATTCAAGCTGACGGATCTGGACTGCGCAAACTGCGCGGCGAAAATGGAGGAAGCGATCAAAAAGGTGGAGGGAGTACGGGATGCATCCGTGAATTTTATGACCCAGAAGATGATGGTAGAGGCGGACGATGACCGCTTTGACGATATCATGAAGCAGGTGGTGGAGGTCTGCGCCAGGGTAGAGCCGGACTGCGTGATCAATCTGTAACACGGACCGGAGAAAAGGCGGAGCGCAGCGGCAAGGCGAGGACACGAGATGACGAATAAGCAGAAAAAAACAAGAAACCGGATCATAATCGCAGGGATTCTGTTTGCGGTGCTTTTGATAATGGAGCACACAGGACTGACGGAGGCGCTCCCCTGGTGGGGAAGGCTTATCCTTTTCCTGATCCCGTATGGGATCGCGGGCAATGACATCCTGATAAAGGCAGTCAAAAATATCCGCAACGGACAGGTATTTGATGAGAATTTCCTGATGACGCTTGCGACCTTCGGGGCATTCGGCGTGCAGGAGTATGCCGAAGCGGTTGCGGTAATACTTTTTTACCAGATCGGAGAGCTGTTCCAGAGCTATGCGGTGGGGAAATCCCGGGAATCCATCACAGCCATGATGGAGATCGTTCCGGAGTCCGCGAATCTGGAAGAAGACGGTGGATTGAAAGAGGTGGATCCTGACGAAGTGGAGATCGGTCAGATCATCGTGATCAAGCCGGGAGAGAGGGTGCCTCTGGACGGAAGGGTGATCGAAGGAGAATCCCAGCTGGATACCTCGGCGCTTACCGGGGAGTCAAAACCCCGCAGGATCTGCGCCGGGGAGGAGATCATCAGCGGCTGCGTAAACGGAAGCGGTACCTTAAGAGTTGAGGTCACCAGGGAATTTGATGATTCAACGGTATCAAAGATCCTGGAGCTCGTGGAAAACGCCACGGAGAAGAAGGCAAAGACCGAGAATTTCATTACGAAATTCGCAAAGTATTATACGCCCGTGGTAACTGTCGCCGCCGTCCTGCTGGCGATCGTCCCTCCCCTCGTGCTGGGAGACGGTTTTATGGACTGGCTTCAGCGGGCCTGTATCTTTCTCGTGATCTCATGCCCCTGCGCCCTTGTGATCTCTGTTCCGCTGGGCTTTTTCGGAGGGATCGGCGCCGCTTCAAGGATCGGTGTGCTGGTAAAGGGGAGCAATTATCTAGAGGCGGTCTCGGAGCTTTCGACAGTTGTTTTTGATAAGACGGGAACCCTGACGAAGGGCGAATTCAAGGTCTCCGAGGTGCTTCCGGAGGAAGGCTTTACGAAAGAAGAGCTTCTTGAGCTGGCGGCTCACGGAGAGGGGTATTCGGATCATCCCATAGCGGTCTCGATCAGGGCGGCATACGGAAAGGAGCCGGATCTGAACCGGGTGCAGAAGGCGGAGGAAGAAGCGGGTCACGGTATCCGGGTACTGGTTGACGGCAGACAGGTGCTTCTCGGAAATTCCGGTCTGATGAAGAAAAACGGTATTTCTTTTTCCGTTTCGGGTCACGGCGGAACGGAGGTATATGTGGCCCTGGATGGCAGAGCGGCAGGGCTGATCCTGATCCTGGATGAGGAAAAGGCCGAGGCGGCGGAAGCCCTGCGGGAGCTGAAGGCAGCGGGCGTGGCAAAGACCGTGATGCTGACCGGGGATACGGCAGAAACCGCGGAAACGATCGCAAAGCGTGTCGGGGTCGATGAAGTCCACGCGGATCTTCTTCCGGCCGATAAGGTCGCGCAGGTGGAGAAGCTTCTGGCCGCACAGAGTGAAAAGGACAGGCTGGCCTTTGTGGGAGACGGCGTCAATGATGCTCCGGTGCTTGCCCGGGCGGATATCGGATTTGCCATGGGAAGTATGGGGAGCGATGCCGCGATCGAAGCAGCGGACATTGTGATCATGGACGATGATCTTAAAAAGCTGGCCGGGATCCGGCGCATCGCCTGCAAGACCATGAGGATCGTCCGTCAAAATATCGTATTTGCCCTGGCAGTCAAGTTTCTGGTGCTTTTCCTCGGTGCCCTCGGGGTTGCCAGTATGTGGGAAGCCGTGTTTGCGGATGTGGGCGTTTCCGTGATCGCGATCCTCAATTCCATGCGGACATTGAAAACAAAACAGGAGACACCGGCGACCAGGGATATCCGGTAAAAATCAATGATCTGTAAATCTTTGTAAAAATTCACGAATTAAAATATTAAAATTTGGTAAATTTTAGTTTGGTTTGCGGATTGAAAATCTCGATGCGGTGGATTATTCTATTCCTTGAAGCGATGGTGTCGAAATTGACTTTTCGATGTCGTCGCTTTATTGCGTCCGGGGATCGGTTTGAAAATTGATTGGCTCTTTCCAAAGTCTATGGTAAAATGGAAAGGCTATGGAAGAATGGGAGTTCTTTTTAAGAAAACAGATATTCTCGGACTATCTGCGTGATAAAAAGACAGATGCCGATGAAAAGATGAATGAATTGATCCTGCGTAAAAACGGCGGGAAGTTTTTTCGTTACCGGCCGATCGACGATGCGGAGGTAGAGCTGATCCGGAACGGAAATCTCTATTTCTGCCGCGCGATCCGTTTCGAGGGAAACGGCGGAGAGGACGACTATGTTCGGTTTAAGAGCTATCTGTCCTGCTTTACCGACGATGTGAACAGCATCCCGATGTGGTTTGATTATGCCGATCAGGGCAGGGGGATGTGTCTGGAATATACCTTTGAGTCCATCCGGCAGTTTGCGGAGGCTAATAAGCTGATCTTCCTTCCGGTCATGTACGACGATGAGGAAACGACCTTTTCCGGAAAGCTGGGCAGTGTGCTTTCCATGATGACCAAGGGGACGAACAAGGCACTGGAGTATGAATGGCGGCTCTGGAAGGTGGATCTGAAATCCTCCGACATCGGAAAGATCCTTGCGTCGATCGATCCCGTGAGGATCCATATCGGAGACAAGGCAGACAGGACTACGGGAACCTTTGACGAGCTGATGAGGGTAGCCCAGAGCAAGGGGATCGACATAGAAGAGATGGACGAAAGCGATCTGGCTTTCGATATTGAAGCGGAGGTTTGAACGGATATGACGGATAACAGGATCACGCTTGTCATCATGGCTGCCGGGATGGGGAGCCGGTACGGCGGGCTGAAGCAGGTGGACCCGGTGGATGAAGAGGGGGACAAGATCCTCGATTTTTCGATCTATGACGCGGTCCGGGCAGGGTTTGAAAAGGTTGTTTTCATTATAAGAAAAGAGCATTTGGATATTTTCAGGGAGCAGGTCGGCAGCAGGATCGAAGGAAGGATCGAGATCTGCTATGCGTTTCAGGAGCTGACGGATCTTCCGGCAGGCTTCGAGGTGCCCGAGGGCAGGACGAAGCCGTGGGGTACGGCTCACGCAGTCATGGCCGCAAGGGATCTGATCGGGGGCCCGTTTGCGGTGATCAACGCGGATGATTTTTATGGCAGGAGCGCGTTTGAAGCGGCAGGCAGCTTTTTGAAGGAGCTCCGGGATGTAAACTCCGGGAGACCTTACCGCTTTGCGATGGTGGGGTTCCCGCTCCGGAATACGCTGACGGAAAACGGAACGGTTTCAAGAGGGATCTGTACTGTGGATCCGGAAGGTTTCCTTAAGGGCGTCCGGGAGCGGACAAAGATAGAGAAGCGCGGCAATGGGGCAGCCTATACCGAGGACGGAGGCGATACCTGGTCGGAGCTTACCGGGGACGAGATCGCATCCATGAATTTCTGGGCTTTCCCGGCGGAAATGGTAAGGGAGCTGGGAGAGTTTTTCGAGACGTTCTTAAAGGAAAAGGTACCGGCGGATCCGATGAAGGCAGAGTGCTATCTGCCTGCCGTGGTGGACCGGATGATACAGGATGGGAGCTGTACGGTGCAGGTACTGAAGAGCACGGATCAATGGCACGGTGTGACCTACCAGGCGGATAAACCCCGGATCCAGGCCGCCATCAGAGAAATGAAGCAGGAAAACAGGTACCCGAAGGAATTATGGATATGAACGGAATAATGGAGGGCTGATCAATGTCAATCTTGGTAACAGGAGGAGCGGGCTATATCGGGACGCATACGCTGACGGAGCTTTTGGAGAACGGCTATGAAGTTGTTGTGATGGATAACTTTTCCAACTCCTCACCGAAGGCGATCGGTGCGGTGGAGGAGCTGACCGGGAAAAAGATCCGGTTTTATGAGGCGGATATTTCATCCGGAGAGGATCTGGAAAAGATCTTTACGGAAAATCCCGATATTAAAGAGGTGATCAATTTCGCTTCCCTGAAGGCGGTCGGGGAGTCGGTTGAAAAGCCGTGGGAATATTACAACAACAATATAGGCGGCACGCTGACGCTGCTGGACGTGATGCGCAGGCACGGCGCGAAGAATTTTGTGTTTTCCTCTTCCGCTACGGTCTACGGGGATCCCGCGATGATCCCGATCACGGAAGAATGCCCGAAGGGAACCTGTACGAACCCTTACGGCTGGACGAAATGGATGCTGGAGCAGATCCTGGTGGATATGCAGAAGGCGGATCCCGAATGGAACATGGTCATTCTCCGTTATTTTAATCCGATCGGGGCACATCCCTCGGGAAAGATCGGAGAGAATCCGAACGGCAGGCCGAACAATCTGATGCCTTATATCTCCCAGGTGGCGGTGGGAAAGCTGCCGGAGCTCGGTGTTTTCGGCGACGACTATGATACACCGGACGGGACGGGAGTCAGGGATTATATCCATGTGGTGGATCTGGCAAAGGCTCATGTCAAAGCCATCGACAAGCTAAGGACAAAGCCCGGCTGCTTTATCTGCAACCTGGGGACCGGGCACGGATATTCGGTGCTGGATCTGGTCAGAACGTTTGAGAAGGTGAACGGGATCAGGGTACCGTATTCGATCAAACCGAGACGGGCGGGGGACATTGCGACCTGCTATGCTTCTCCCGAAAAGGCAAAGGCGGAGCTCGGCTGGGTGGCGGAGAACGGCATAGAAGAGATGTGCCGGGACACCTGGAACTGGCAGAAAGGGCATCCCAACGGATTTGAATAAATACAAAGAGATCCGCCGGAGTGCCGTAAACGTTAATTGTGTTCAAAATATCGTAATCATATAATAATCGCATGGACGAAAATAATTATAATAATCATCAGAATAATCAGAACGACAGGGGCGGAGGATGGAATCCCCGCAACCGTCAGACCATCATGATCCTGCTCGTGGCAACCGTAGTGACCCTTTTGGGCATGAGCATGATGAGCAGATATCTGACCAATCAGACGACCCAGGAGATCAGCTACAGCGAATTTCTGGGGATGGTCTCTTCCAATCAGGTGGAGGAGGTCACGATCCGGGAGGATCAGATCGAGATCGTGCCGAAGGGTACCGGAAATCCGCTCACGCGGACGATGTTTTATACCGGTATCGTGGATGACCCGGGGCTGCCGGACAGGCTGCTGGCAGCCGGCGTGACCTTCGGACATTCGATCCCGGACCGGTCCGGGGTTCTGCTTTCCGCCATTCTCAATTTCGGTCTGCCGCTTCTGATCGTATGGGGATTTCTGTATTTCCTGATGCGGCGCATGGGCGGCCGCGGCGGTATGATGGGTGTCGGAAGGAGCAATGCAAAGGTCTACGTGCAGAAGGAAACGGGAGTGACCTTTAAGGACGTGGCGGGTCAGGATGAAGCAAAGGAGTCCCTGCAGGAGGTCGTGGATTTCCTGCACAGCCCTCAGAAATATGTAAGGATCGGGGCAAGGCTTCCGAAGGGAGCTCTGCTCGTAGGGCCTCCCGGAACCGGAAAAACGCTGCTTGCACGGGCAGTGGCGGGGGAGGCGCATGTGCCGTTCTTTTCGCTTGCCGGTTCGGATTTCGTGGAGATGTTTGTCGGCGTGGGAGCCTCCAGAGTCAGAGATCTCTTTGGGGATGCCGAGAAAAACGCACCCTGTATCATTTTTATCGATGAGATCGATGCCATCGGTAAAAGCCGTGACTCCCGCTACGGGGGCGGCAATGACGAGCGTGAACAGACTCTGAACCAGCTGCTTTCCGAGATGGACGGGTTTGACCCCTCCAAGGGTATCCTGGTGCTGGGAGCGACAAACCGGCCGGAGATCCTGGATAAGGCGCTTTTAAGACCCGGACGGTTTGACCGGCGGATCATTGTGGAAAAACCGGATCTGAAGGGCAGGGTAGAGACTCTTAAGGTTCATGCAAGAGATGTTAAGATCGACGAGAGCGTGGACTTTGATGCGATCGCTCTGGCGACGTCCGGTGCGGTGGGCTCCGCTCTGGCGAATATGGTCAACGAAGCCGCCATCAATGCCGTAAAGTCCGGAAGAGAATATGTGAGCCAGAAGGATCTGTTTGACGCGGTCGAGGTCGTACTCGTCGGAAAAGAAAAGAAGGACCGGATCATGAGCAGGGAGGAACGGCGTATCGTCTCTTATCATGAGATCGGTCACGCATTGGTCTCCGCGCTTCAGAAAAATACCGAGCCGGTGCAGAAGATCACGATTGTACCGAGGACGATGGGTGCTCTGGGCTATGTGATGAATGTGCCGGAGGAAGAGAAGTATCTGGATACAGAGGCGGAGCTCAGGGCAAGGCTCGTTTCCACCCTGGGAGGAAGGGCTGCCGAAGAGATCGTGTTTGATACGGTTACGACCGGAGCGTCCAACGATATCGAAAAAGCCACCGCCATCGCCCGCGCAATGGTCACCCAGTACGGTATGAGCAAGAAGTTCGGGCTGATCGGCCTGGAGACGATAGAAGACCGGTATCTGGAAGGAAGGACGGTCATGAACTGCTCTGACGAAACGGCTGCCGCCGTGGATGAAGAGGTCATGAAGATCCTGAAGGAGAGCTATAAGGAAGCCAAGCATCTCCTGAAGGATAACCGCAAGCTTCTGGATAAGCTGGCAGAATTCCTGATCCAGAAGGAGACCATTACCGGCGCGGAATTTATGGAGATCTTCCGGCAGGAAAAGGGGCTGTCTGAGGAACCGGAAAAGGCGGAGGAGGATACCGTCAAAAATGCGGAGCAGCCGCAAATGCAGAAGCAGAAAAGCTTTGAGGCGGAGGCGACAAATGACAGCATCCCCGTGGCAGCCGTACCCTACAGCTCCTACGGATCTACCGGAGCGGTAGTCAGGGGAAACAGCAACGCCGGAAACGGCAACGGACGGTTTGATGTGACGGTCGACGATGAGACGGCAGAATCGGAACATCCGAAAACGTAATGCCTGCGGCTCACTTTTCGCTTTCAGGACGACTTGACTGTACCGTCTTGTTATATTAGTGTTGAATATATTGATGTTGGGGTCAAAAGGTATTTTGACCCCAGCATCATATCATAAAAATGACGCAGGAGTGTTTGTTCGTATATGTCGACAAAGC
This sequence comes from uncultured Lachnospiraceae bacterium, assembly GCA_902782575.1. Classification (GTDB taxonomy): domain Bacteria; phylum Bacillota; class Clostridia; order Lachnospirales; family Lachnospiraceae; genus NK4A144. The sequence continues at coordinate 7,627 of CACZNS010000003.1, read as the reverse complement.
TGTATGTTTCTTTTGCGGCAGATCTGATAGCGGTGATCCTGATGATCTGTCAATTGGTCAGAGTCAATAAGCTGTCCGGTGAAAATGCCTCGCTGAAGCAGTATTTCAGGCGTTTTTCCTGGGTGGTTCTTCTGATGTCCGCCCTCCATCTGCTGGAATCCTATGCCGCCGTACAGCTGGGCGGTTTTACGGAGGAAAGTTACGGGAAACTGTCCGAGACCGAGAAGCCGATCTGGCTGTGGACGGCTGTGGCGGCTCTTATCTTAGATATTTTTCTCAGTACGGTTTTTTTATATATGTGGATCACCTTCTTAAGCCTGTTTCTTTTTCAGGACAAGGATTTCATCCGGCGTAAATTCTGGGTGGGCTTTACACCGCTTATCATTTCCGCGGTGGCTACCGCCGTCAGTCTTCCGATGGCGGTCATGTCGGAGCTGGGATACGTGGTTTTCCTCGGGGTTGTCTGCCTGTTTTTTGTGATCGGCGTTTTTTATGCCCTGATCGGTCTGTGGCTGCTGCGAGAATATAAAAGGCAAAACGGCTATCTTCGCTTTTTTAACCCCTGGGTGTTCTTTATCCCGGTGTTTGCCGGCTGGCTGCTTCAGGATTTTTTTGAATGGGGCTTCTCGGCGCTGGGTTCTACCCTGGGTGTGATGCTTCTGTATGCTTCGATCATCAAAGAGCAGCGTTATAAGGATCCGGAAACAGGTTTCTACAATACGGACTTTATCGGTTATCTGAAAGGGCTGATCGGCAGGAAGAAGTATGATCCCTGCAGTGCCATGACCTTTACGCTGGATTCTCCCGGAGACATGGGGGATTTTTCGGGGATACTGAAAGCGCAGCTTCCGAAAAACTGTGAGCCTATTCTTCGAAATGACTGTGAGGTCGTGGCTCTGACAAACGTCAGGGAGCGCGGGCCGCTTGTCATGGTGATGGAGGACGTAAAGGCTCTTTCGGAAGTGAAGACAGGCTGTATCCTGAGAAAGAAAGAGGAAACGGCGGCAGAATTTATGGAGCGTGTTCTGTAATGGATATCGTTGGGATTACGGAGGAAAACCGGGACGATTTTCTCCCGTTTCTGGGGGAAGATATTGCGGAGGAAATAAAGCGGGTCTATGTTAACGGACTTGGTGCCATAGACGAAGAAGGCCGGACAGTGGGTGCTTTTATCTATGAGCTTCAGAACTCCGAAAGCGAGGAGGATACCAGGGGCAGGATCTGTCTGATCCGTTCGGAAGGAGAGGAGATCTCGGAAAGCCTGGAGAAATATTATTCCGCTACTTCCGTGAACGAGGATCAGATTGTCGAAAGCTTTTATTTGCTGGAGGAGGAAGCGGAAGCCAGGATCCTGACAGAAGCGGGTTTTTCCTTTGAGAAAAGGGAGGATGAAATCCTTACGGTAACTCTTGCGGATCTGAGTGCGTCAAAGCTCGGAAAGAAGAAAAGGATCCCGGGGCATGTGGGGAATATTGAAGATCTGTCCGTTCTTCAATTCAGAGATGCCGTTAAACAGATCCTGTTTAAGGGACACACAGGCATTCTGGAGGATATCCCCTATCTGCCGAAGAGCTGGTTTGACGGCAAGGTGTCTGCCTGCGTAAGCTCCGGAGGAAAGATCCCCGGGCTGTTTCTGGTCCGCAGGACTCCCACCGGAATACTGGTTCCCGCTTTGCTTTATGCTTATGGCCCGGAGAGTAAGGTGGATGTACTGTATATGCTGCGTTATTCCGTTCAGCAGGCATTGCAGATCTATCCTCCGGAAACAAAAGTGGTAATACACAGAAAATATGCCTCGATCAGAGCGCTTACGGATAATCTCCTGCCAAACCGGTCGGGCGAAAAGATCTTCTTCGGGATGAGAAAGGAGCAATAATGTGTGATCCCCAATATCTGGAAAAACAGAAACAGGAACAGAAGCAGGTACAGGAACAGGCCCGGAAGGAACAGTCCCTGAACTCTCGTGAGTCTGTGGAAATGTCCAGGATGGAGGAAGCTCAAAACCATGAAAAAAGGGTGAAGAGCCTGGTGGATGATATTCAGGCTTTTGGGATGCAGCTTCAGGACAATTGGGACAAGGAAGAAAAGGTGGTGGACAAGGAGGTCAAATACACCCTGCATACCGTTGCTCATGGAGAAGAAACCGATTCATATGACGAGAAACGCAGCGACACAGCCGTAGACCTGATGGACAGTCTGACTGACTGGGAAGAACTGATCCAGAGCGGACAGAAGCTGACGCCGGCGGAATATTTTGACAAGCTTTACGAGCTGGCCCAGGCATCCAGCAACTACTGCCTGACACACGATAAGTTATTCTTCTGGACCAAAAAGGGAAGGGGAAGGGCTATGATCGCAAGGAAGGTCAGGGAAATGACCTCTTCCTATGTCTTTAACATGCTGGAGCAGAAAGAGAAGGATGCGATCTATAATAATGAGGGTGCTGATTTCGTTCCCGGGGAGACGATCGAAACCATTACGAAGGATCTGAAGAGAGCAGCGAAGGCATACAAAAACTATCATCTGCAGATCGCAAAAAGCTGTCAGGGCAGTAATTTCGGAGAAATGCTGGATAAAAGGCTGAGAATGCTCCGCGTCACTGAAAGGGAGATCAAAAAATACCGTTATGAGGTTGCCGAAAAGGACAGGGATCCGGCCATCAATGAGCTGATCCATGAATATGAGGAGTGCCTTGCCTGGGAAAAGCTCCGTTCTCTCACCCGGAAAGAGGGAGAAATGGAGGAAGGCTATGACGAGATGATCGACCGGCATCTGGAAAAGGAAGGTGAGATCGAAAGCCTGGGGAAGGGCAGGATCATCCCGGTAGACGAAAAGGAAGCCCTCAGCAAAGCTCAGTTAAAGGGGATCGAGGAGATTGACCAGTGGCTTCTCCGTAATTACCGGAACGGCGGTGTTCTTGGCGGGATAATCCCCCCGCTGAAAAATCAGGATGAAGGACTGGTAGACTCCATCCTTTCCCTGTCAAAGCGGGAGAGGCTTCATATCTACTACCTTGTGGAAAACCAGAAGCGGAGAGATTCCAATATCATCGATGTGGGGTTATCCCAGACATACGCACCCAATCTGAAGGCGTTTAAAGGTCAGATCCTTGCTTCAAAAGGCAAGTTCTGGAAAAGACTGCTTGGCGGCTATACTTATATGGACAAGCTGACAGATGCTTTCCAGGTAATGAAAAAATACCGTAAAGAGATCAAAGCCGTGGCGGAGTTTGAGACCGAACAGAAGATGGAGGCGAAGGAGTCAAAGAAGAAGGAAGTACCTACCGATCCGGCGACAAAGCGTTTTATGAAGCTGGTAGAGCTGAAAAAGGCGCTGGAGGCATTGCAGGAGGATGCGAAGAACGAACAGTCGGCGAAAAACGAAAAGCAGAAATCAATGGCTGCCGGAAAATGCGTGGAATCCAATGCTTATGTTAAGAGCCTTATGGAGGAAATCGCTACGCTGGACGAGTCGATGGAAAGCCAGGAAATCTTCATGACCAAAAGCAATACCAAAGAGGCTGAGGTTAAGGAGATCACGGGAAATTACAAGAATTTAGCCCTTATTCCCGGTGCGGGACTGACCGGGCTGACCTCGGGCAACCAATTTCTCTGGAAAAAGTGGAATCTGAAGGATACCGGGTGGACCGAGACCAATCTATGGACGGGCTCTGCCGGGGCAGCGATCAGCGGCGCCGTCAACCTGATCGGATTCGTCACCAGTATGATCACGCTGTGTAAAACCGGAGATCAGATGTCATGGGCGGAGATCACGGAAAAGGGACTGGATTTGACCCAGTCTCTCACATCCGCAGCGGGAAATGCGTTAAATATCAAATATCTGGTGGATACCGGGGGAGCGATCATAAAAACAACCCAGCAGACTCAGGCAAAGGAGCTCCTTGGCAAATATGTCGGGACCGCCGGAGCAGTGATCAACGCGGGCATCACCATAAGCCGTCTGGCGGGAACCGGAAAGATGCTTTATCATGGGCATAAAGCGGGGAATTACTTCAAGCAGAAGCGCGAGAAGCTGCAGAAGGAGGGGAAGGATCAGCTCACAAAGGAAAAGCAGCGCGAGCTGAAATATGAAGAAAACATGATGAAGCTGCAGAAGAACCTTATGAAGAGGGAAGGAACCAGAGTGGCTTACAGTGCTGTGGCAACAGGCTGCTCGGTTGCAGGTGCTCTGTTCCCTCCGATAGGCTTCATCTCTGTGGCTGCATCCATTGTGACGAGCATCACGGACGCCGTGCATGTTCAGAAGATCAGGACCCAGCTGTTTGACAGCTTCTTTAACCTGGATGCTCTGGCAGAGGAAATTACAAAGAAAAGGTATGCCGGTAACCGGCAGAATCGCTATTATAATAATAATAAGAAAAAGCTTCCGAAGCAAAGAGTGAAGGAAGCTTTAAGGAGTAGGGTTGCTGCCCGTGCAGGGTTCCATAACATGAGGAGCGCAGGAGTATTTATATGTTCACAGTTTGCCAGGCTGATCCGTGAGAAGCTCTTTGGCGAGGGAACCGACGAGACTGAAAAAAAAGCCTATATCCAATTTGTTAAGGCCATCAATCTCCGGTACAACGAGAAAAAGGGCCTGCCTGACGAGCATACTTTGGTTCGTAAGCTGAACGCCGAGTGATGGGCTTTAAGGCGGATCGCGGCAGCGGAATTGCTGCAGCAAGCCGCCGTAAAGGGGGAAGTATAAAGTAGATCATGAAAACAGTGGGCTGTCGTAAGGAATCCGCCGCAGGCGGGACTCTATAACGGAGGAGGAACTGTATGGTAATAACGGAGATTGAAAACAGAAGACATGAGCTTCTGGAGGCTTTAAGCCAGGAACTGAACGACGCACAGATCGCAGCGGTGGTCAGAAAGGATGAAGGGGCGCCCGAAATGGTGAGTGCCATTCTGGATGAGCTGGGAGATGAGGATATGGTAGTCATGGGGGACTTTTTTTTCCGCCAGCCTGAAACTGAGGATGACGGTGCCCAGTCCTTCCTGTCGGTCCTTACCATCGCGGATGATATCCCGCCGGAGCGGCTTCCGGCACTTTACGAGGCGATGTCATATGTGAACTTCAATGTTCCTGCCGGCTGCTTTGCCATTGACAAGGATCACAGATTTCTGTGCTATGTGCTGAGTACACTGATGCCGGCTGATCTGGAGCAGGAAGCGCTCTTCCGGGAGATGGATCTGGCTGTTGGAAATGCCATGGCGATCTCGGATACCTATATCGGCATTCTGGCCGATGTATTGAGCGGAACGATAGAAGCGGACGGAGTTGTGGAATTCCTCGGAGGTCCTGACGACGCAGACCAGACCGATCCGGCATAGAACACAGAACCAGGAATCCCGGGATATATGCGATTCCTGGTTCGTTTTACGTAAGCTCCCGGGATGAAAAGCGGAGGGCTTTTACAAAGAACAGATAGAGATTTGGAAAGCAGAAGTGAGTTTGAAAGAATATCCGCACCGCGCATAAATGCAGCGGCACGGCAGGAGTAAAAAATGGGGATTTCAGAGACTAAACCAAACAGAAAAAAGAGAAGAAAGATCGTAATGCAGATCGGAGCGATCATTATCGTTCTGTTTGCCATCGTAATAATGGCCGTGGGCAACATGGTGACCATGTCTTCTTTTTCGACCTCTCTTGCCGGTAATATGAACATGTTTGAATACTATATGGGGGCGCTGAACGACGACATGAAGGAATACCGGGCGCTGACCTGGCTTGTGGATTACTGGAAGGAGCATGCGGATGACCTTCTTAACGATAAATCTGCCCTTCAGGGAACGGCCGAGATCGACGATATCCTGAAGGCTCTCTCCAAAAGCAGTATAAAGGATATAACGGCGGAGGAGGCCGCGGCCTTGTCGGAAGAGGATCAGAAAAGATTTGCGATCCGGAGCTATAGAGACCTTCAGGATCTATTCGCGTATTATCAGAGTGAGGATGAGGAATACTATGTCATCCTGACAGTAACGGAAAAGGAAGGGGAGGATCCCTTTGTTATTATGACCAACATGCCTGAAGAAGGGATAATGCTGGGAGAAATAGGAGACCTGCGGGAGATCGAAGCGGTAATAGAAAATACGGAGGCCGCCACCAAAGCGGAAGTATGGAAGTGGGCCTTTTCCAGACCGGAAAAAATGATGCTGTTCGGGACATGGATCCCTGCAGACGCATATGCGGGATCTTTGGATGCGAAAATACTCGGGGCCTTCTCTGCGGAGCTGGTATACAGTTATATGACCTACACGGATTTCATAAGGAATGAAGTGATCGTAATGATGCTCTTCATACTTGTAATAATCCTTATCTGTCTGTATTTTATCGTACCGAGACCGCTTTCCCTGGTAAAGAAATGTGTTTTGGAATACTCGGATACAAAGGATACGGATAAGCTGGTAAATAATCTGTCCGCCATCCATTCCGAAAACGAGATCGGCGATTTTGCGGATAATTTCTCTTCCCTGGCCCAGGAAATGGAGCGGTATACCCGGGAGATGGAGAGGCTTGCGGGAGAAAGAGAGAGGGTGGCGACGGAGCTCAGCGTGGCAACAAATATCCAGATGCAGATGCTGCCCCATATTTTCCCGGAAAACGAAAAGTTTTCCCTTTTTGCAGCCTCGACAGCCGCAAAGGAGGTTGGAGGAGATTTTTATGACTGTTACCTGATCGGCGAAGATCACCTGGCAATGACCATTGCGGATGTTTCGGGAAAAGGCGTGCCGGCTGCCCTGTTCATGGCAGTTTCAAAAACCATGCTGAAAAACCGGACCATCGTGGGAGGGAAACCGTCGGAGATCCTTCATGATGTCAATAACTGGTTATGCGAGGGAAATGAAAGCTGCATGTTTGTGACTGTGTGGCACGGGATCCTGAATTTCTCCACGGGAGAGCTGGTCTGTGCCAATGCGGGACATGAGAATCCGGGTATCCGTACCGGAGATGATCCTTTCCGGCTGGTCAGGACATCACACGGAGTATCCATGGGATTGATCGAAGATTCGGAATTTGAGGATGAGCATTATCATCTTTCCTCCGGGGATGCGCTGTTTGTATATACAGACGGAGCTCCCGAGGCCAATGCTCCGGATGGGAGCATGTTTGGAGAAGAAAAACTCGAATCCGTACTGTCTTCCGTATCAAAGGATGACACGCCGCAGATGATAATCGAGAAAGTGAAGGCTGCGGTTGATGAGTTTGAGAACGGTGCACCGCAGTATGATGATCTTACCATGCTGTGCCTTATCATGAACTGACACAATTGCCTGTCTGACCGCCATATGCTGCGTGAATATACCGGAAATCTGCTTTTCAATGTATCAGGAACTGACAGCCGCTTTGGGTATAGATCTTTCCCGGCAGAAAACAGGAGGCCGGGGGTTCAGAAACGGTGACAGGATCCGATATACAAAGCAGAGGAATGGATTCATGGCGCGGCATGCTCTTTCGGGTATGCCGGGCGTACAGTCAGGGAGGACTGAATCAAAGGAACCGGATCTTATGAATGCCCGGGGCCTTCCCTGCGCAATGGATCCGATATTACAGATAATGCATCGTAATAGAGGAGGTAGGTATGAGTTTTAACGGCATTAACGGATTTGGCGGTATGGGAAGC
>CACZNS010000002.1 GCA_902782575.1 uncultured Lachnospiraceae bacterium | reverse complement strand
CGTTCTTGATGTCGATCTTATAGCCCGTCAGCTTCGCGGCAAGCCTGGCGTTCTGCCCTTCCCGGCCGATGGCCAGGGAAAGCTGATAATCCGGCACCACGACCTTCGCCGTCTTTTCGTCCGGATCCACGATGACCGACACCACCTTGGCCGGGGAAAGGGCGTTCTCGATAAAGATCGCGGCGTTTTCATCCCAGTTTACGATATCGATCTTCTCTCCCTTCAGCTCATCCACGATGGCATTGACGCGGGAGCCGTTCATTCCGACGCAGGCACCCACGGGATCCACGTCCGGATTGTTGCTCCAGACCGCGATCTTCGTTCTGCTTCCCGCCTCTCTTGAGATGCTCCTGATCTCCACGGTACCGTCGGCCACCTCCGTCACCTCGGACTCGAAAAGCTTGCGGACCAGCTCCGGATGTGTCCTGGAAACCAGGATCCTCGGCCCCTTGGGAGTATTCTTGACCTCAAGGATATAAACCTTGATCCGCTCCGTGGGCCTTAAATATTCGCCTCTGGCCTGCTCGCTCTCGCTTAAGAGAGCATCCGCCCTGCCGAGGTTGATGCTGATGTTCCTGCCGTTTATGCGCTGCACCGTGCCGGTGACCACCTCTCTGGCCTTGCCGGCGAATTTATTATAAACAGAATTTCTCTCTTCCTCACGGATCTTCTGAAGGATCACGTTCTTGGCATTCTGGGTGGCGATCCGCCCGAACTCCTTGGAGTTTACGTCGATGCGGATGGTTCCTCCCACCTCGGCGTTCAGATCATGCTTTCTGGCATCCTCCAGGCTGATCTCGTTGTTCTCGTCCTCCACGGTCTCCACGATGGTCTTTTCCACGAAAACACTGTATTCGCAGGTTTCACGATCGATCGATACATGAATGTTGTCCGCCTTGCCGTAGCTGCGGCAGGCCGTGACCAGAGAATTCTCAATCGCTTCAAACAGGGTGTCCCGGCTGATGTCCTTTTCTTTCTCCAGGATATCCAGTGCCTCCATCAATTCTGTGTTCATTCCTCTTCTCCTCCGTTTTCTTGTACGTTTCCCTCATTCAAAAATCCCGGTGAACAGATCTCCATGGTATACGCCTCCGGGATGAAATCATCCTTATCCAGCTTTTTGCTCATGATCCGGCTCACGAGCGTACAGTCTCCGATCGACACTTCTCCCTCCGGCTTGCCGATATAGCCTCTTAAATACCAGTTGCCCGACTCCTTCACATACTCCGCCTTCAGCAGAGTGAGACCGTTTTCCTCGAGCACCGGGGTCAGCAGGGCGGCGAAGCGCCGTTCGATCTCCGCATTGTCCATTCTTTTCTCCTTTACCGGCAGGAGCCCCTTTGGAATCAGACACCGCGGCAGCTCCCGATAACATGAACAAAGTGGGCTTTTGCAAGCCCACTTCTCTGATACATATAGAAAAATAACATAAATACCGGTATGTGTCAACTCTTTGCGGATCCGGTCATCCCACCGTGCCCCGTGAGCCGCCGTTTACAGCCCTCCGGGCTTTAAAGGGTCCGGTTTTTCCGATCGGATCCCGCGCCCTTACGGATCAGCGGAAAAAGCTTACCTCATCCGCAAGCCGCTTCGCGATCCCGTTCAGATCGTCCGCGGAGGCTGCAAGGACATTTACCGTGGCATTCAGCTCCTGCATCGAAGCGGAGGTCTGCTGGGAGGCCGCCGCGTTCTCCTCGGAGATGGCCGACAGGGAGCCCATGGCATCCACCACCACAGCCTTGGCATCCTGGCAGGTCTGCGCGTCGTTTTCGATAGCCGAAACGCCGTCCACCGTTATCTCGATATCTCCTATAAGGCCCCGGATGCTCTCTGCCGTGGCATCCAGCACTCCCCGGACCTCCGTGCCCGTTTCCTTCACGGACTCGGCCGTGGAAATGGCACTCTGGGACTCGGCAAGGAGGGCGTTCATCTCCTCCCTGATCTCCTTTGCCATATTCGCGGAATCATCAGCCAGCTTGCTGATCTCCTCCGCCACCACCGCGAAGCCTCTGCCTGCCTCGCCTGCCCTGGCCGCCTCGATGGATGCGTTCAGCGCCAGCAGGTTTGTCTGGCTTGCGATGGAGGTGATGGAGTCCACCTTTCCGTTGATGTTGTTGACCGCTTCTCCCGTGGCATTGATCCGCTGCGAGATCTCCTCCACGCTGTCCGTCATCATCCGGAAGCTGTCCTGAAGCTTTTCCATCTCTCCCGCGGAGGATCTGCTGCTGTTTGTCATTTCCACCGCCGTGCTGGAAAGGATATTCGTATTGTCCGTCACACTCTGGACAGCCATATCGATGCTGGCCACGTTCTCCGTAGCCTGCTGGATGCTGTCCGCCTGCTCCGTGGCGCCCTTTGCGATCTCCTGGATGGCGTTCGATACGTCGTCCGCCGTCTGCGAGATCTGGCCCGCGGTGTCCGCAAGCTCCGTGGAGGAATTCCCGAGGGACTCCGCGGACATCTTGATGTCCGTAACGATCTCCTCCAGCCTGTCGATCACCGAGTTTGTTTCCTGGATCATCTGACCGTATTCGTCCTCACGGTCCGTATATTTTTCGATCTTCGCAAAATGCCCTTCGGAAAGCTTCGCAAGGGATTCGTTCACCACCAGGATCGGTTTGATGAAAGAGCCCGAAAGGAAAACGGCGATCACGGCCACTATGAGGATGATGATCAGACCGATGATCACGAGGATCATAGCCTGACGGACCGCATGGCTCATGACGGTGCCGTAATCCTCCGCGGATACCACGATCCACTGGGTCATGGGCTCCTTCTTAAAGGACATGATCCGTTTGCTGCCGTCATGCTCGCTGACCGTCATGCCGGACTCCTTCGAGGCTGCAAAGGTGAACCATTCGCTTCCCGCCTCGCTCGTCTCCTCATCCGCGGAGATCTCCCGGCCGGAATCCGCCACCAGGGCTCCGCTGCTGTCTACGATAAAGATCTGCCTGTCCTCCGTTGCCTCCTCCTTCAGGAAGGAATGCAGAACGGAGAGGTCATAATTTCTCTGGATGATACCGATGGGGGTGGTTCCGTCCTCATCAAAGACCGGAGCCACGATGGTTATGATCCTGGTGCCGGAGGATTTGCTGACGATCACCTCGGAGATGTAGACATTTCCTGCCATGCCCTGCTTGAAATATTCACGGTCAGAGACATCCACGGGGTTTCCCACCGTCCTTACCAGCTGCATTCCTTCCGAACCGGAGATGGCGATGGCGTTTCCGTCGTTGAATTCCTGATCCACGGAGGTCAGATACCGCATCATCCGGTCCTGATCCCGCTCCCCTTCGGATGCCTTCAGGAAGTCCCTGGTAAAGGGGCTGTGTGCCGCTGTCTGCACCGCACGTATCTGCTGATTGATCACATCGACAAAATCGTCCTCGATCAGGGCTGCCTGCATGTTGTTGATCTCTTCCGCGTTTTCCACCGCCCTGTTCATTGTGCTTACCGAGCTGATCACCGAAGCGATGATGAGCGGCACGGCACAGACACTGATGCTGAGCAGGATCAGCCTTGCCTTTACACTTTTCCGTATTCCTCGCACTTCTCCTTACCTCTTTTCCTGATGTTTTCCGAAGCGGGCGGCAGAGCGCCCCGCTCCATGATCCGCTGCCGTTAACCGGTAAACCGGAGTGCAGATACTATATAGAGTAATCCGTTTACTATCATACAACATCCTCTGTTAAAAAGGAATAGACTTGCCCTATAACCCCGAAAGGGACTCCGCCAGAGACTCCGCATCCAGCTCGATCACTTCCCCGCTGCTTATGGGATATAAAAAGTCTGTCTGTCCGGAAGAGATGGAATCCGTCAGCTTTTCCAGATCTTTCCCCTCTACTCTCTCCCAGCCTCCCAGGTCCGTGGAATGGGGCAGGAAATACGTCGTCTCCTGCGTTTCCGGATTGATGACAAGGATCAGGAGGAAATAGTTGCCCTCCGGAACAGCCGAGGCGATCCGCCCGCTGCCCGCCTCCGGATAGGTTTCGGTCTGGTCCCCCGTATCCACGTTGACGACCTCCGCGATGACTGCGTAATCCTCCGGCAGGATCCCCGCCGGAAACTCCACGGTCATGATCCCGAGCCCCTCCGCCGGATGAGCCGGAAGAGAGCGTTCCCTGAGGCCGATGCCGTCGATGGCATCCTGAAGTGCCTGAAGATGATCGGTATAGCCCAGGTTCTTCATGACCCAGGGCATGATCTCGATCAGCTGGGAAAAGTCTGTCCTCGGCGTCATGGCGAAGGACACGTTCATCCAGTAATAAAACTGATCCTCCGGCTTCATCCCCGCCTGATCCAGCTTATAGGAGATGATGTTTAACAGCGAGGAATTGGTATGCACTCCCCCGTTATCGTTGTAGTCGGTGCTCCACTGCGCTGCCGGCACATAATATCTGTCCCAGACAAAGGCCGGCTGCTTTTCCAGGTTCGGATCTCCCATCCGGCGCTTCTCGGCATTGGTCAGCTTCTCCCCGATCACAAAGGGCTCGTCGGTCTCGTCCGTCATCATCGCCGTAAGGTTTCCCATGATGTCGCTCATTCCCTCGTTGATCGCTCCGTAGTCGTTCATATAGAGGTTTGCCGTCATGGTCGTTGCGGTGAAGCAGTGCGTATATTCATGCGCCATCACATCCACGGCCTCGCCGAAGGGCTGCTTCGTATCGAAGGCAAACACCTGGAAACCGTCCCGCTTCCCCGCGTATACGGCGTTATTCATCGGAGTTCCGTCGTCATTCACGCCGTTTACCAGGATCAGGGAGGCGCTTCCCGCTCCGTCCCCGCCGTTCCAGCCGGCGGAGGCATAGAAATCATAAACCCCGATAAAGTTGGAATAGGTGATCACCGCCTCATCGTCCCATTTGCCGTCCTTTGCGATGCAGGGTGTGATCGTTCCGTTTTTCCAATAATCCGAATAGTCGGCGCACAGGATCTGCCGCTTCGCATCGCCCAGGATCTGATCCCCCGTGTCCGGATCGATCATCACCGGGATCTCCACCTCAAGCTCCTCTCCCGCCAGATTCTTCACCGTTCCGCTCCAGGTGCTGCTCTGCATCGCGCCGAAGGCAAAGGCCGCGATCCCTCCGGAAAGAGCCTCGCTGCTGCCGGGCTTTGAAACCGGCGTCGAATAGAGGAAGTTACCCTCCTTATCCACATAATGGGCAAGATAAGCCGTATCCACGTCATTGTAGACATTGTTCGAATACACGACCCACACGGAATAGAACCGGTCGCTCTGATCCTCAAACGGAAGAAAAGCCTGCTCGGTGGCTCCGGAAATGAGCTTCAGACCTTCCCCGTCATATTCCTTCATGACCGCCGCCTCGGCATCCTCCGCTCCCACGGCCCATTGATCCATGCTCTCCGCCCGGATGCCGGGCACGATGGAGCTGGTAAGGCCGATGGCCTTCCCGTCCTTATCCGCAAGGAGCTTTACCGCAGCTCCGTACACCACCACGTCTCCCGCCATCTGCTGGAAGGAATAATATTTCGAGCCGTCCTCGATCTCCTGGACCACGATCCCTCCGAAGCCGGTGCTGTCGTCGCCTCCCACATATTTGATCACGCTGTTTACGGCAGCGAGGGCGTCGGCTTCATCGTTTATCACTCCGTCATAAAAGGGCTCTCCGATAAATCCCTGTACCGCTCCCTCTCCGTTGAAGTCAGAATCGTCAATCTCCGGTGCTTCCGCGGGCTCCGGCTCCTCGGGGAGAGGAGGGGCCTCAAGCTCTGCGGGAGCCGGCTCTTCGATCTCCGCTTTTTTCGCTTTTTTTCCGGATCCCGCAAACAATAAAATCAGGAAGAGGATCACAAGCAGCGCCAGTGCGATGACAGCCGCGATCACAACGATATTTCCGCGCTTTCTCTTCTTCCTCCGTGCAGGCGCGGCTGCCTGGGCGGGGATCTGCGGCTGTGCCGGGCTCTGTACCGGCGCTGCGGTCTGTATCGGTGCCGCATCCTCCGGCGGCACTGCGGCTCCTGCCGGCGGCTGTCTGTCAGCCGATGCTTCCGGAGCCGGCGGCTGATTCTGCACCGGCGGTACCGGATTCTGTTCCGGCATCATGTTCTGCACCGGCGGTACCGGACTCTGTATCGGCGGTACCGGACTCTGTATCGGCGGTACCGGATTCTGTATCGGCGGTACCGGATTCTGCACCGGCGCAGGATTTCCTGCCGGCACAGGGGTTTGCACCGGTGCAGG
>CACZNS010000001.1 GCA_902782575.1 uncultured Lachnospiraceae bacterium | reverse complement strand
TCTCCGAGGCCTACATTCCACATTTTGTAAAAGATCTCCGGATGACCCGCTTCGGTGAAGACCAGCACACACCGGTGCGATTCCACCGTCGGGATCAGATTCTTGTTCTTCCTTGTAATGTCAAGGATCTTCACATGCTCCAGATCGATCTCCGTATTATCCGAAAAATACTGAAGCCAGGAAAGGATATGTGTATTTGTAAATAAACTGTTTTCCATGATGATACCCCCTCTATTGTGATCTGCCTTCACGGCGTCTCATCTTCCGCATTTCTGAAGAAGCTCTTCCCATTTTTTGTCCACATATTCCTGGGCCGCTTCGATAGTCCACTCATTGCCCTTCTTAAAGCAGTGTGCAAATCTCCCCTGCATTTTCATGAATTCCTCCACCGGGAGCTTCTTTTTCGGCTCGTAGGTCAGACGGTACTCTCCCTCCACCACCTCATAGAGAGGCCAGACACAGGTATCGATGGCCGCCCTGCAGATCGCAGCCAGATCCTCCGCAGGATACTGCCAGCCTCTCGGGCAGGGTGTCAGCACATTCACAAAGGTCGGCCCTTCGGTATAGATCGCGCGGTGCGCCTTTTCATGAAAATCCTTCAGATTTCCGAAGAGGGTCGTCTGGGCCGCGTAAGGAGAACCGTGGGCTACGACGATCTGCGTCAGATCCTTCTGATTCTGCTTCTTCCCCACGGATTCGATCCCTGCCGGCGTGGTGGTTGCGGACGCAAACCTCGGTGTGGCGGAGGATCTCTGGGTGCCCGTATTCATATAGGCGTTGTTGTCATAGCAGAAATAAGTGAAATCATGTCCCCTCTCCAGCGCTCCCGAAAGCGACTGAAAGCCTATGTCGTAGGTCCCGCCGTCTCCTCCGATGGCAATGATCTTGAATTTCCGCGAAGGGTCCAGCTTTCCTTTCCGCCGCATGACATTGTAGGCCGCCTCCACCCCCGAGGCCGTGGCGGAAGCGTTCTCAAACGCCGTGTGAATGTAGGAATCCTCCCAGGCCGTAAAGGGGTACTGAAAGGAGGATACCTCCAGACATCCCGTCGCATTGCAGATCACCGCCTTATCCTCCGGGTCCACTGCCCGCATCATCGCCCTGCAGACGATCCCCGCTCCGCATCCTGCGCAGAGTCTGTGCCCGGAATGAAAGCGCTCGGTTTTATTCATTTCCTCTTTCAAATTATAAGCCATGGCTTTATTCTATGCTACGCTTTTGCGAAAAACCAGACATCGCCCGGTTTCCGCCGCGTCCTGCAGCTCCTCCTTTCAAACAGAAGTTGTTTATTTCAGCTGTTATTAATTAACGGAAGGTCTATTCCCTCTGTCCCATATGACTGTAAACGGGGCCGGTTTCCCCCGTCCTGACGATGGTTTCAAGCCGCTGATATACGGATCTTGCGGCATCGACGGTGAAATCTCTTCCGCCCAGCCCGTACACGATGTCGATGAGCTTCGGCCTCGTCTCCAGATTGATGCAGGCGCCGCAGGTTTCCGCAAAGAGCGGACCTCCCGCCGCCGAAAAGCCCTCGCTCTTATCCATGACGGCAACCGCCCTGCAGCCCTTCAGCGCCTCTGCCAGCTCCTCTGCCGGGAAGGGACGGAATACCCTGAGCTTGATGAGCCCTGCCCTGATCCCCTGCTCTCTGAGCCCGTCAACCGCCGCCTTCGCGGTTCCCGCGGAGGAACCCATGAGCACCATCGCCAGCTCCGCATCCTCCATCCGATAGGCTTCAAAGAAGCCGTAGCTTCTACCGAAGGTCTTTTCAAAATCCGCAGCCACATCCAGAATGACCTGTCTGGCATTGATCATCGCCCGGGCCTGGGCAACTCTTGCCTCCATGTAATAAGAGGATATCCCGTAAGGCCCCACCGCAAGGGGATTTTCCGCCTTCAGCAGATAATGCTCCGGCTTGTATTCTCCCACAAAGGCTTTCACTGCCTCATCCTCCTCCAGCTCGATATTCTCGATGGCATGAGAGGTGATAAAGCCGTCCTCACAGACCATGAGGGGCAGCCGCACCGACGGATGCTCCGCGATCCTGTGAGCCATCAGATAGTTGTCGTATACCTCCTGATTGTTCTCCGCGTAAAGCTGGATGAATCCGGAATCCCGCTCCGCCATGGAATCGGAATAGTCGTGATTGATATTGATGGGGCCGGTCAGAGCCCTGCAGGATACCGCCAGAACAATGGGCATCCTGGCGGAGGCTGCCACATACAATACCTCGTTCATAAAGGAAAGCCCCGCGGAGGATGTGGCCGTTACGGCCCTGCAGCCGGCCGCCTCCGCTCCGAGGCAGGCAGACAGCGAGGAATGCTCGCTCTCCACACAGATAAATTCCGTATCCACCTTTCCGTCTGCCACATACTGCGCAAAATACTGCGGGATCTCTGTGGACGGTGTGATCGGAAACATCGCGAACACGTCCGGATTGATCTGACGCATGGCCGTCGCGATCGCTTCATTGCCGGAAAGCCTCTCCCGTATACTCATAATGATGATCTCCTTTGCCCGGGGCGCTTTATCGTCCCGATATCATAAACCGCCGCGCCGCGGCGCGGTCATTGACTCTACTCCTGCCAGCGGATCGCATCGAAAGGACATACCTTGATGCAGATCCCGCAGCCCTTGCAGTGATCAAAATCAAAATCCCCTCTTTTTCCCTCCGCTACCGGGATCGACGCATCCGGACAGAAGGGAGCGCAGAGCAGGCATTGCTTGCATTTCTCCTCGATCCACTCCGGGGTCTTCGATCTCCATTCTCCCGTCTTTGTGAGCCTGCTGGTCCCGGGCTCGTAGATCTCACACCCGGTCGTCAGCTCTCTCCACGGGATCTGTTCATTGATATCCTTAGCTGATCTTGCCATATGCTTTATTACCCTTTCTTTTTTGAACAGCCGGCATGCCGGTCTGTTCTAATTAATGTATATCTGATTCAGGATGTGCTTTACCGGTAACGATCTGTTATCGAAAATTTCAAAACCGTTTTCGTCCCGGCATTTACCGTTTGGATCCAGGCCGCCGTAAGCGGCATGCTTCCCCGCAAATCCGGGCACATCCGCCGGAGGCTTTATCGTAAGCAGAATTTCATAGATTCTTGATTTTCATCAGAAAATCAAGAACCGTACTCGACCGACTCCTGCCAAAGGCAGGGGGAGTCCCGCGGAACGCGGGATTTTTGCGGACAATTTCCGCTTTCGTCCGCAAAAAGTCATGGATCATTGATTTTCATCAGAAAATCAATGATCGTACTCGACCGACTCCTGCAGGCACTCCGCCTGTATTGGGGGTCAAATGGTTTTTGACTCTGACATCATAGTATCATCTTCAAAAATATGTTATACTGAAAAAAGAGTAGGTATGACTTCCTGTGCCGGAAATCGGAATTCCGCGCGGGAGCTCCGATTATTGCGGAGCCGGTCAGATACGGAAATTTTCTGCTGCGTTAATATGTTTTAATCAAATGGAGAAGTGCCTTGGAGATTGTTTCCAGTAAGGATATCTGCATACTGTGCCGGGAAGTCCTGCGGCTTATCGATAAGAGGATGATCGATCACGGAGCGCGCGTCGGTTATATCCTTTACCGGATGCTGCAATGCGACGGAAACTTTGAGGATTTTGAAATGGCGGAGTATGCTCTGCTCGGAATGATCCATGATATCGGCGCGTATAAGGTTGAGAAGAAAGCGGATATCCTAAAGTTCGACGTGACGGATACCATGCCGCATTCGATCTACGGCTCGCTTTTTCTGAAATACATTTCCCCGATGGCGGACCGTTCCAAGATCATCATGTACCATCATCTGGACTATAGTCAGCTTGTGAATGTGGAATATGATGAAAGACATAAGAAAATAGCGAATTTTCTGAATTTTGCCAGTCTGCTCGATATCTACAACAATTCTATGGGTGAAAAATTCGATTATTCCCGGCTGAGAGCCTATGAGGGTACCAAATTCTCAAAGGAATGCTTCCAGTCGTTTGATCAGGCCCAGGTAAAATATGATATTTTTCAGAGACTAAAGTCCGGCGAATGGCAGGAGGATCTGGAGGCGGCTTTTGAAGATGTGCTGTTTTCCGATGAGGAAAAGGATAAGTTTATCGATGTGCTGATGTATATTTCGGGATTCCGTGTGGAGTATAACGTGGTGGATACCGTTACCTCGACCTGTGTGGCAAGAGAGATTGCCAATCGGATGGGAGGTATCAGCGGTGATGATATGAGTGCTTTGTATTACGCCTCACTTCTGCATGATGTGGGAATGCTCACCGTTCCGCTGGAGATCATAGACGCTCCCCGTAAACTTACGGATGAAGAGTTTAAGACGATCCGCAAGCATGTGGAGGTGACGGAGCTGCTGCTGAGGGGAAGGGTCAACGAAACGGTGACCAATATAGCGGTGTCGCATCATGAGCGTGGAGACGGATCGGGCTACCCCAAAAAGATCAGGGCTGAGGATATGAATATACCGATGAGGATCCTGCAGGTGGCGGATACCGTAACCGGTCTGACCTGTATCCGGAAATTCCGTGATCCGAAGCCGAAGGATGCCGTTATTTCCATTCTGGCCGACGAGGTCAGACATAACCGCTTTCACAGAGGCATTGTCCTGACCTTTGTCAACAATTATGATGAGATCATGTCTATTGTCAATAAGCGTTCCGAAGAGGTTATGGCGAACTGGAAGAAATTGAATTCACAATACGAGACAGTCAGTAAATCCATTTCAAAATGATGCTTTGGCTAAAATAAAAAAGAGGCAGACCGGGATGCGGCCTGCCTCTTTTTTTTAATACCATTCTTTCAGCAGCGGATACAGTTTCCGGTAACGCTGATACTTTGCTTCATAGCGGGCAGCGATCTCCGGGTCCGGATGAATGGTCTGGCTGATCCTGACGATCTTTTCAGCGGCTTCTTCCACGGTTGCATATTCTCCGCAGGCAACAGCGGCCAGCATAGCGCCGCCCATGGCGGGACCCTGCTCGTTTTCGGGCACATCCACATCAATGTTCAGGATATTTGCCATCATTTTCTTTGACACATCACCTCTGGAGCCTCCGCCGCAGATCCGGGTACGTTTCACCTCAATACCCAGATCCCGGGCAACCTCATAGGAGTCGCGGATACCGAAAGAGATGCCTTCCATGACGGCCTGCAGCATATCGGTCCGGGTGGAATCCATCGACATGCCGATAAATGCGGCACGTGCGTTCGGATTGTTATAGGGTGATCTCTCTCCCATCAGATACGGCATGAAGAAGACATTGTTGTTTCCGAGCCTGTCATCCGTGATACCGCTTTCCTCGCCCTTGTAATCATCCGTATGGAGAATATCGTTGATAAACCAGGCCTTGCAGGAAGCTGCGGAGAGCATGCAGCCCATCAGGTGGAAATTGCCGTCTGCATGGGCAAATGCGTGGATCGAATTAAAGCGATCCACCCTGAAATCTTTGCTGGAGATAAAGATCGTTCCGGAGGTGCCGAGAGAGATATTGCACATACCGTCTCCGACGGTACCGGTACCGACTGCAGCCGCAGCATTGTCTCCCGCACCCGCGGCAATTTTAACAGAATCCGGAAGATCCAGCTCTTTTGCGATCTCCGGTTTAAGGGTGCCGACAGTTTCATAGCTTTCGAAGATCTGCGCGAGCATATCTTCTTTGATGCCGCAGATGTCGCACATTTCCTTCGACCATTTCTTGTTCTTTACATCGAAAAGCAGCATACCGGAAGCATCCGAGACATCTGTGCAGTGTATACCGGAGAGCATGTAAGCGATATAGTCTTTCGGGAGCATGATCTTTTTGATCTTTGCGAAAAGATCCGGTTCGTGTTTTTTCATCCAGAGGATCTTCGGAGCGGTAAAGCCCGCAAATGCGATGTTGGCGCAGTATTCTGAAAGTTTCTCCTTGCCGATCACATTATTCAGATAGTCGGTTTCTTCCTGTGTCCGGCCGTCGTTCCAGAGGATCGCGGGACGGATCACATTGTCGTTTTCATCCAGAACGACCAGACCGTGCATTTGCCCGCCGAAAGAAATACCGGCAACCTTGGAATGATCCACATCCTTTATCAGATTTTTGATTCCTTTTTTGACTGCATCCCACCAGTCCTCCGGTTTCTGCTCCGACCAGCCGGGATGAGGGAAAGAAATCGGATAATCCTCGGATACGATATTGGCGATCGTTCCGTCACTTTCCATAAGAAGCAGCTTTACAGAGCTTGTGCCCAGATCAACACCGATATAATACATGCCCAGATACTCCTTTCATGATAGAAAATAAATACAGTTAAATCGAGAGTACAACAATCCGGGAAAGGTGTCAATCGTTCCGGGATCATTGTATACAGGCGGGATTGCCATTTCCGGTAGGGGGACGTATAATAAAAAATACGTTTCCTGCCGAGCCATAAACCCGGACGGGGAGACGTTTATGGCTTGCGATGAGCAGATTGCCATTACTGTTTCTGTAAGAAAGAAGGAAAGAGATCTGATATGAAGGAATTTTTTCAATACGAAGGAGGCTTTTTCAGGTTTATGGATAAGCTGGGGAGTATTTTCTGGCTGAATCTCCTTTGCCTGATCTGCTGTATCCCGATCTTCACCATCGGAGCCTCGATCACTGCCTGCTATTACGTGACCCTCAAAATGGTCCGCGATGAGGAGTGCTATATCACGAAAGAGTTCTTTCGTTCCTTTAAGCTGAATTTCAGGCAGGCAACTGGGATCTGGCTGATCTTTTCCGTCATCGGCCTTTTGTTTTTCACGGACTACAGGCTGTTGAACGTCATGAAGCCTGACGGGAGTGCGGCGGTACCTTTCGGAAACTTTATATTTATCGTTATCTGTGCGGTTATGATCGTATGCATCATGATCCTGACGTATGTGTTTCCGGTACTGGCGAAATTTGACAATTCGATCAAAAACACTATCAGAAATGCGTTTGTGCTGAGCATCCGGCATTTGCCGCAGACGGCGGCGCTGATCCTGATCAATGCGCTCTTTCCCGGGGTGCTGGTGCTGGTGCTGTGGTTCGGCAAGGCCCTGTGGCTGATCCCGGTGATCCTGTGTCTCGGAACGGCGGGAGCCGCTTATTTCTGCTCTTATCTGTTCGTGAAGATTTTTGATCTGTATGTTCCGAAGAATGAGACAGCGGAAGAAGACCAAAATGAGGATGCGGAAGAAGAGACGCAGGAAACGGAAACGAACTGAAAGGAGATGCGGTTATGCTGAATTGGGTGAAAAAACTGTTTTCCGGAAATGAAGCGGATAAAGCGGAGACGGATCTGCTGACCGGTCTTTTTAATAAAGATGCGGTGGGACAGTATATTGAAGGTTATCTTGAAGGGACTGGAAGAAACACCCAGTGTATGCTGTTTTTCATAGATCTGGATGATTTCGGAAAAATCAATGACGCTATGGGACACGCTTTTGGAGACGAGGTTCTGTCGACTCTGGGCAGAATGCTTAAAGAGGCCTTTCCGCAAAACAGTATCCTGGGGCGGATCGAGGGAGACCGTTTTGTCCTTTTCCTGGAGGCGCTTCCGGACAACAACACGATGAGTACGGAATCGGGAAGGCTGCTGGAACTGTTTCGGAATTTCCGCGCCGGGGAATATATAAAATATTCCGTGACTGCGAGCATCGGCGCGTCCTTTTATCCGCAGAACGGAACAGACTTCGAAGAGCTCTTAAAAGCCGCGGACAGAGCGGCTTATCAGGCCAAGCGGAGTGGGAAAAACCGGCTAGTTTTATACGGTCAGGAGCTTGCGGGAGAGGAAATCGATATCACCTGAAACTGCGTTGGTAAACATGCCAAATATCAACATTGAAATTTGTGAAATTCTGGCATTGGAAATCATTCTTTACTTTGTTATACTTACGATGTTTCATGAAAATTCAGCCGGCTTGAGTGTCCGGTGTGAACAGGAGGCAAATGAATGGCAGGATTATCGTTAAAGAATGTATGCAAGGTATATCCGAACGGTTTTGAAGCTGTTAAGGATTTCAATCTGGAGATTCAGGACAAGGAGTTCATTATCTTTGTCGGCCCTTCCGGATGCGGAAAGTCTACGACTCTTCGTATGATCGCAGGTCTGGAAGAGATTTCCTCCGGTGAACTGAAGATCGGCGACAGAGTAGTAAACGATGTGGAGCCGAAGGACAGGGATATCGCGATGGTTTTCCAGAATTACGCTCTTTATCCGCATATGTCGGTGTATGACAATATGGCTTTCGGACTGAAGCTCAGAAAGGTTCCGAAGGATGAGATCGATAAAATGGTGAAGGAGGCGGCCAAGATCCTTGATCTGACACAGCTTCTGGATCGTAAGCCGAAGGCTCTTTCCGGCGGACAGAGACAGCGTGTGGCAATGGGTCGTGCGATCGTCCGTAATCCGAAGGTGTTCCTGATGGATGAGCCGCTCTCCAACCTGGATGCAAAGCTCCGTGTTCAGATGAGAATCGAGATCGCAAAGCTTCATCAAAAACTGGGCACGACGATCATCTATGTTACACATGATCAGACCGAGGCTATGACACTCGGAACCAGGATCGTCGTTATGAAAGACGGTGTTGTACAGCAGGTCGATACTCCTCAGAATCTGTATGAAAAGCCCGGAAATCTTTTCGTGGCCGGATTCATGGGATCCCCGCAGATGAACTTCCTGGATGCAGTCGTGGATATAAACGGCGACAAGGCGAGCCTTAAGGTAGCCGGTCACAATATCCCGCTTCCGCCGGCAAAGTCAAAGAAGCTGATCGAAGGCGGATATGGCGGAAAGACCGTTACGTTCGGTATTCGTCCGGAGGATGTGTATGATTCCGAAATGACGATCAATACCCTTCCTCAGGAGGCGGTATTTGAATCTACCATTAAGGTATATGAGCTTCTCGGTGCAGAGGTTTTCCTGTATTTCGATCTGGAAGAGTTCCCGATGACAGCCCGCGTAGATCCGCGTACAACAGCAAGGCCGGGTGATACGGTTAAGTTCGCGATCGACGTTGAGAAGATACACGTATTTGATAAAGAGACGTCACAGACGATCACAAACTAAACGATCAAATCGATCTTTGAAAGGGCGGACGGATGTCCGCCCTTTTTGTTTGAAGGCAGTATTGACGGATCGGACGGAACATCTTTCTGTTTGGTTTTGCAACCGGAAGCAGATGAGAATAGGCTCCGGACTCTGCCTTTTGATAAACGATAAGGAGAAGGAGATTAAGAATGAAACGGGAACAGTTGACGGAAAGCGATGTAAAAAAGATTGAAGCCGAGCTGGAAGAGCGGAAGGGCGAATTGCGGAAGAATCTGATCAAAAAGGTTCAGGAAGCCAGAGCACAGGGTGACCTGAGTGAGAATTTTGAGTACTATGCTTCAAAAAAAGCAAAGAATGAAAACGAAAGCAGGATCAATTATCTGGAACAGATGCTGAAAACCGCGGAGGTGATATCCGATCAGTCCAAAGCAGGCGAAGTGGGACTGAATAATCACGTGACCCTTTATTTTGAGGAAGATGACGAAGAGCAGACCTTCAAGATCGTTACTTCGATCAGAGCCGATTCGACGAAAAAGAAGATCAGCAATGAATCACCGCTCGGAAAGGCTCTGATGGGAAAGAAAGTAGGGCAAAGGGTAAAGATCCATGTAAATGACAGCTACAGCTATTATGTTGTGATCCGGGAGATCGATAATTCAACAGATGATGAGGATGATCAGATCGCAAAGTTTTAGGATAAGTATACGGGGAAGAGAAAAGAGATACAGTGTGGACTGTTAAAGGGGACTGAAGATCAGACATATTCCTGCAGAGAGCGGATGATACCGTTTTTTGACAGGGATCGCAGGCTGCCTGCTTTTTCCAGAAGGCCGGTTATCCGTGACAGTTCACCGCTTTTGGCATAGAGAGAGGCCAGGAGCATGTAATTCTTTTTGACATCCGTATTGATCGAGATACCGTATTCCAGAAGCTCTTTCGCTTCGGCTTCATAGCCTGCATTCAGATAATCCTCTGCCAGATACGCGATGCTTTGGACCAGACGGGTATAATTCATATCGCAGGTCATGAGAAAACCGATATTCGGAGCTCCGTATTCCAGCTTCAGATCGGTATTGGATCTTCCGGTAAAGTTCAGAACTTTTTTATCTGCCATATTTCGGATCGTCTCCTGACGTTCTACCGCTTCCGGCCGTTCGATCGGCAGGGTAAGCGGGAGTTCGTCGGGATTAACTATAATATAAGGAAGATCTTCGATCGATTTTCGGGGTGTAAGATCCGCCTGCCGCTCTCTTTCAAAGAATTCCCGATCCGGGTCGTAATTCTTTGAGGATTTATTCATATAAATCTTGAAAATCAGAGCGACAGCTACTATTATAATAAGAACGGGTGGGAAGGTCATATTTTTCCTTTCATATGTTCGGAGGAAGTTATGTTTTTTCGGTTTTTTCAGGGAAAGAATAAAAAGGCCGTTACAGGCGTACTGATCGCAATCATCGTATTGGCTATGGTCGTACCGCTCTGTATGTCTATGTTCGGCTATTAAAGATATAATATCATAAAGGCAGGTAATTATGAAAAAATATTGCAGAAAATTGTGGACGGTACTGCTTGCAGGTGCCGTTTTTGTCGGCAGTTTGTCGGCAGGCGGACAGGATGCCCTGGCGATGAGCATCTTCAGCGGCGCAGGTGCCGGTGCATCACATACTTCGCTTCAGACGCAGGAAACTTCTGCGGAGCCTGCTGTTGAGACAAATGTCCCCGCAAAAAAGAATTATTCTCCTACAGATACGATCAAGGCAGGCGTTTTTGCCAAGTCGATCGACCTGTCGGGAATGACGGCATCGCAGGCAGAATCGGCGATCAGAGAATATGTGTCTTCCCTTGGAAAAGCAAATCTGACCTTAAAGGCGGTAAGCGGGAACGCGGTAACGATACCGGCTTCTTCACTGGGGCTGACATGGGAAAATACGGAGATCATCGATGAGGCGATGGGGCTCGGTACGGCAGGTAATATCATAAAGAGATTCAAGGATATTTCCGACCTTCAGCGGACAAACAAGATATATCCGATCGAGATTTCGGTCAATGATAATATGGTAAAGGAGATCCTTACGGATCAGTGTGCGGTCTTTAATGTGGAGGCAGCCAACTCTACCCTGATCCGGGAGAACGGATCCTTCTCGATCGTAAACGGACATAACGGACAGAAGGTAGACGTGGAAGCGTCGGCGAAGCTGATCGAGGATTTTGCGGAGACAGGGCTGAACGGAGGAGACGCGGAGCTGGAACTGGTGGTTGAAACGGAAGTTCCGGCAGGCGACAGTGAAACACTTTCCAAGGTCAAGGATGTGCTCGGAACATTCCGGACAAAGTATACCAATTCGGGAGCAGACCGTTGTACCAATGTGCAGAACGGATGCCGACTGGTCAATGGGACGGTGCTTTACCCGGGAGAACAGTTTTCGGTTCTGAGTGCCATTACACCTTTCTCCGAGGAGAACGGATATAAACTGGCAGGGTCATATTCAAACGGCCAGGTGGTAGAGAGCTTCGGAGGCGGGATCTGTCAGGTGTCGACAACGCTTTATCAGGCCGTACTCCGGGCAGAGCTGCAGGTGGATGAGAGGCATAATCATTCCATGGTAGTAAACTACGTGGATCATTCGGCTGACGCGGCCATCGCGGAAAGCAGCGGGAAGGACTTCAAGTTTACAAACAGCTCCGATTATCCGATCTATATCGAGGGTATCACACCCGGGGATAAGACGATCACTTTTACGATCTACGGTGTTGAGACCAGACCGTCCAACCGGACACTGGAGTTTGAGAGTGTTACTCTGGAAGAGAATAAGCCGGAGGGTGAAATTGTAACGGCGGACAGTTCGCAGCCGGCAGGCTGGGTTAAGAGCACTTCGGCACATATCGGCTATAAGGCTGAATTCTACAAGATCGTGAAGGTTGACGGAGAAGAGACCGAGAGGATTAAGATCAATTCCAGCAATTATAATCCGTCTCCGGCTTCGCTGATCGTAGGTACAGCTACGGATAATCCGGTCACGATGCAGGCTTTGAGGTCTGCCATCGCCACACAGTCCATCCAGCATTGCAAGGAAGTGGCGGCTTCGGTAAAGATCGACGGCGGAGCAGGAGTGGTAATGGAGCAGCAGCTGGCGGCGCTTGCAGCCATGCAGCCGCAGGATGTGGAAGTGGCTCCCGAGAATACCGCTGCGGAACAGCCGGCTCAGTGACCGGCAGAGGAGAAGTAAAGCCCGGTGATATAATACTGATGGCCGGATATGCGGCACTTCAGGGGACTCAGGATCTGCTCCGACAGAAGCGGCTGATCTTACAGAAGCGTTTTTCGACCGAGTTTCTGCGGATGGCGGAGAAAACGAAAGAATGCCTTCGGGAAGACGCCGGGGAGATCTGTAAAGAGTTTGCCGGTGGAGTGTTTCCGATCGGTCCCGGGGGTGTCCTTGTGGATCTCTGGAACTTCGGCTCGGAATATTCGCTGGGTATAGAGGCGGACCTGAGAGAGATCCCGCTTCGGCAGGAGACGATAGAGATCTGTAATTATCTGGACATCAATCCCTATGAGATAGCGGGCAGTGGAGCATTTCTTGCGGCGGCGGATCGGAAGCAGGCAGAGGCTCTGGAAGAAAGACTGAAAAATTCGGAAATACCGGTGTCGGTCATCGGATATTTTACATCCGGGAATGACCGCGTCGTTCGAAACCGGGATATCAGGCGGTTTCTGACACCGAAGAATTATACCGATCAACGGCAGGATAAGTTATTGAGTGCACAAAAGAGGGAGGAAGACTAGGATGAATGAGATCACGGAGCTTCGGATGAAGATCCTTAAAGCGATCGAGCACGACGGGAGGGTAAATCTCGGAGAACTGGCGATCCGTCTCGGCGTGGATGAAACGGATGTGGCGAATGAAATGGCCGATATGGAAAAAGAAGGCGTAATCTGCGGATATCAGACGCTTATCGACTGGGATAAAACAGATACGCAGATCGTGACCGCACTGATCGAGGTCAGAGTAACACCGCAGCGCGGGCAGGGCTTTGATGTGATCGCGGAGCGGATCTATAAATATTCCGAAGTCGATTCGGTCTATCTGATCTCGGGCGGGTTTGATCTGATGGTCATCATGGAGGGAAGGACGCTGAAGGAAGTTTCCTCCTTTGTAACGGATAAGCTCTCGGCGCTGGATTCGGTCTTAAGCTGCGCAACCCATTTTATAATGCGCAAGTATAAGGTAAACGGGACGATCCTGGCGAAGAAGTATGAGGATGAAAGGATGCTGATCACACCATGAGAGATCCCATCGCAAAAAAAGTTGCTGATATGAAGCCCTCAGGCATCCGGAAATTTTTTGACATTGTCAGTGAAATGAAGGATGCGATCTCTCTCGGCGTGGGCGAGCCTGATTTTGATACGCCCTGGCATATCCGGGATGAGGGAATCTATTCTCTGGAAAAGGGCCGCACATTTTACACATCGAATTCCGGACTGATGGAGCTCAGACGGGAGATCTGCAGCTATACCGGCAGACATTACAATGTCAGATATGATGCGGCAAAGGAAGTCCTGATCACGGTGGGCGGAAGTGAAGCAATCGATATTGGTCTAAGGGCGATGCTGGAGCCCGGAGATGAGGTCATCATTCCTCAGCCCAGCTATGTTTCCTATGAGCCCTGTGCCGTAATGGCGGGCGGTGTTCCGGTCATTGTGAATCTGAAAGAAGAAAATGAATTCCGTCTGACTGCGGAAGAGCTGGAAGCTGTGATCACACCGAAGACAAAGGTCCTGATCCTGCCGTTTCCGAACAATCCGACCGGAGCCATTATGGAACGGGAGGATCTGGAGGCGATCCGGGAAGTGATCCTGAAGCATGACCTGATCGTGATGAGCGATGAGATCTATGCGGAGCTTTCCTATAAAGAAGAACATGTTTCCATCGCATCTCTGCCGGGAATGAAGGAGAGAACGATCCTGATCAACGGTTTTTCAAAGGCATTTGCGATGACAGGCTGGCGGCTGGGATATGCCTGCGGTCCGGAGAACATCATCAGCCAGATGACGAAGATCCATCAGTACTGTATCATGTGTGCCCCTACCAACAGCCAGTATGCAGCGATCGAGGCATTGAAGCACGGCGACCGGGATGTGGAAGAAATGCGGGAGGCTTATAATGAGCGCCGCAGATTTCTGATGCATGAGTTCAAAAGGATCGGGCTGAAGTGCTTTGAACCCTACGGCGCATTTTACGTGTTTCCGAGTATTAAGGAATTCGGTATGACCAGCGATGAATTCGCCGTGAAGCTGCTGGAATCAAAAAAGGTCGCGGGGGTGCCGGGGACAGCCTTCGGTGACTGCGGCGAGGGCTTCTTAAGAATATCGTATGCGTATTCCATTGAAAACCTGAAGATCGCGCTGGAACGGATCGAAGAATTTATCACGGAGCTTCGTGCATGAAAATACTGCTTCTGATCATATCGGTCATTCTAACAATCTATGCCTTTCTGGTGGTACGGTTCGGTATACACATGTTCCAGCAGAACGGGTATAAGAATAAAGTTCATTTAAGGTGGATCAAAGAGAACCGGTTCAGGATCTTTAAGGGTGCTCTCAGGCCGGGGCCGGTAAAAAAGCCTCTGGTCTATACGCCCCGTGTGACCCGGCTTTTTATTACCGTTGTAGCTCTTTTCTGCATCTGCTGTATTCTGAACCGTTTCTTCGGAAACGGGGTTTCGCTTTTTATCATTGTTCTGGTCTATACGTTTCTGCTCGGACCCTATCTTCCGGTGATCGGAAATGTGATCAACGCGCCGGTCGAAAAGAGTATCAGCAGAGGCTTTATCCGTAAAGCCATGGCAAGTCTCGCAGCCATGCCCGAGCTGACGGTTGTGGGTATTACGGGTTCCTATGGGAAAACCAGTGTCAAATTTTATCTGGATACGCTTCTTTCCGCGAAATATGAAGTACTTACGACGCCGGAGAGTTATAATACTCCGATGGGAGTGGTCAAAACGATCAACACATCCTTAAAGCCGACGCATCAGATCTTCCTGTGTGAAATGGGTGCCCGAAATGTGGGTGATATCAAGGAGCTCTGCGATATCGTACATCCGAAATACGGAGTGATCACATCCATCGGACCGCAGCATCTGGAATCATTTAAGTCCATTGAAAACATCATTTCGACGAAATTTGAGCTGGCGGATGCGATCCCGTCGGAGGGAAGGATCTTCCTGAATGATGACAATGAATATATCCGGGGCCATCATGAAAATTATAATGTGATCACATATTCCACATCAGAGGATCGGGGAGATTACCGTGCTTCTTCGATAAAGACATCGCGGAAGGGGACCGCCTTTACCGTCACGGCACCGGACGGGGAAAGCGCAGAGTTTACCACAAAGCTTATTGGTGCTCATAATGTGGTCAATATCGTGGGAGCGATCGCAGTGGCGCATACGCTCGGTGTAAAGCTTGCGGATCTGAAGATCCCCGTGCGAAGATTGTCGCCGGTTGAGCACAGACTGAATCTGATCGAAAAGGGAAGCTATACGATCATAGACGATGCATATAATTCCAATCCGGTAGGAGCCAAAGCAGCGCTGGATACGCTGGCAATGTTCGAGGAAGAAAAGAAGATACTGATCACACCGGGAATGGTGGAGCTTGGGACAGAAGAAGAAGCATTGAATAAGGTATTCGGCTCACAGGCCGCAAAGGCGGCCGATGAGATCATTCTGGTCGGACGCAGACAAGCCGGGCCGATCGCGGAAGGGATCCGGGAAGCCGGGTTTGAGGAGGAGCATCTGTTTATCGCGGACAGCTTTCAAGAGGCGATGGAACACGCCCTTCGGATCCCGGGGAATGAGCATAAGGTCATTCTTCTGGAAAATGATCTGCCGGATGTACTATTATAGCAGGAGGAGAAAAACGTGAAGATCAGGGTAGCGGTCATATTCGGGGGCAGCTCCGTAGAGCATGAGGTATCTGTTATTTCGGCTTTGCAGGCGGTCGCCAGTATGGATCCCGAAAAATATGAGATTACACCGGTCTATTTAACAAAAAATAATGAGATGTATGTGGGATACAGGGTGGGAGATATTGATGCCTACAGAGATATCCCGAATCTGATCCGTATTTCGGATCGCGTCATCCTGATCAACGATCAGGGAAAGTACTATATTGAGGATTATCCGAAAAAGATATTCCGGGGGTTCGGAAAACAGGAGATCGATATCGTATTTCCCATCGTTCACGGGACGAATGTAGAGGATGGGACTCTGATGGGATATCTGAAGACGATAGGCGTGCCGTTTGTAGGCTGTGATGTGACGGCAGCTGCCGTGGGGATGGATAAGTATATCATGAAGATGGTCTTTAAGGACAACGGTATCCCCGTGCTGGACTGCATCCGGTTCAATACCTCGGATTATAAGGAAATGAACAGTCTGCTGGATAAGGTGGAGGAGAAGCTTTCCTATCCGGTGATCATCAAGCCGGTGAACTCCGGGTCATCTGTAGGGATCAGTGTGGCAAATAACAGGGATGAGCTGATCGATTCGGTGGATGAGGCCTTTACCTTTGCGAACCAGATCCTTGTGGAACGGGCGATCAAAGATCTGCAGGAGATCAACTGTTCCGTTCTGGGGGATGCGGATGAAGCGGAGGCATCTCTCTGTGAAGAGCCGTTTCATTCGAAGGATATCCTAAGTTATGAAGATAAATATTTAAGCGGAGGCGGAAAAGGGGCAAAAGGCGCAGGGAAGTCCGGCGGAGCGTCGAAGGGAATGGCATCCGTTTCCAGAAAGATCCCCGCGGAGATTCCTGATGAGATGACGGAACGGATCCGCAGGCTTGCCGTCCGGGCTTTTATGGCATTGAACTGCAATGGTGTGGTGCGGTTTGATTTTATGATCGATAAGAGCACAAATGAGCTGTACCTTAATGAGATCAATACGATCCCCGGCTCACTATCATTTTATCTCTGGGAGCCGACCGGCCTGAGTTATCCGAAGCTGCTGGACAGAATGATCGAGCTCGGGATCAAGCGTCAGAGAGACAATGAGCGCGTCACCTTTTCCTTCGAGACGAATATCCTGAATCAGGCTTCACTGGGAGGATTAAAAGGGTCGAAAAACAAGGTTGGCTAAGAACCGATCTTAAAATAGGATTTCATTACTTTATCAAAGATCACAGGCTGATCCAGGAATGAGAAATGTCCGGCTCCCTCTAAGCGGACAAGACCGGCATTCGGGATCAGCTTTTCCATTTTCTCCGCATCCGTGATCGGCGTGGAGGTATCCGCGGTCCCCCAGATCAGCAGGGTTTCCTGGCGGATGCCGGGAAGCAGATCCGTCAGATCTTCATTAATGGCCTTGACCAGACATTTACGCATCAGGGAACTTGCGTTTCTGTAGTCCTCCGAACCGTGCCGCTCCTTTACTTTCTCTATCGTTTCCTCCGAGAAGAAGTTTTTGGCAAATTTCAGAATGGTTTGCTTTCTTTTCGTGCCGGCGGAAGGCTCACGGCGGATCCCCGCCGCATCGATCAGCGTAAGCTTTTCAACGGTAAAAGGCAGATCCTGCCGGTTCATCATTTTGATTATGATCCTTCCGCCAAAGGAATGGCCGATGATCGAGAGCTCTTTCAGCTGCATTGCTTCAATAAAATGAATGACAAAATCGACAAAACCGTCTACATCCCAGTCATTGGGGGGCTCGGGCGTATTTCCGGTGAAGCCCGGAAGATCAAGCAGGATCACACGGTAAGAACTGCTGATAGTGTCTGCCACGGATCTGTACAGACTGCATTTCGCAGCCCATCCGGGGAGCATCAGAACAGCCGGTCCGTTGCCGGATTCCTCATAATAAGTGTTGATCCCGTCTACCAGAATATTCATAAGTTAAAAACTCCTGTCGATTATTAGTCGTTATCTGTGCTATAGTATACCATAGATTCCTGATTTTCATCAGAAAATCAAGAATCGTACTCGACCGACTCCTGCCAAAGGCAGGGGGAGTCCCGCAAAAAGTCATAGAATGAGATTGAATGGATACTGTACACTAAATATGGAGGCCATTTTGAAAAACAGAAAATACGGAAAATCTGTCGGAGAGATCCTGAAGATCAAAAATGATTTCTTTACCAAAAATGAAGCTATGCTTGAAATGTCACACAGGCAGGCCGATGCACTGCTGAGACAGCCGAAGCGCAGAGAGTGTAAGATCTGCCATACACCGATCCCGGGAGATGTGCTTTATGAGAGCCAGAGGATGCGGTATTATCTGTGTCCGACCTGCGGGCATGTAAACAGCGAGTATGAGGATACCGATGATTTTGCCGAAGCGGTCTATATTACGGACAGCTATGAAAATAATTATTCGGAGGATGATAAGGCAAAATATGCCGCCAGGCGGGATACGATCTATATTCCGAAGGCACAGTTCCTGCTGGATTCACTGGCAGAAGACAATGTCGGAAAGGATGAGATCCGTCTGCTGGACGACGGGGCGGGAAGCGGCTATTTTGTAAGCGCATTGCACAGGCTCGGGGTCGATAACGCAAGGGGGATCGAGATCTCAGAAGCGCAGGTACGATTTGCCAATGCGATGAACACAGAAGAGATCCTGACGCAGGCAGATCCCGGGAAGATCACATCCATCATTCGGGAAACGGACTGCAATGTGGTGACATTTATCGGTGTGCTGGAGCATATCATCAATCTGGATGAGATTCTTGATGCAGTGAAAGAAAACAGGAATATCCGATATATTTATTTTTCCGTACCGATGTTTTCGATGAGCTGCGTGTTTGAGGCGGCACATCAGAACTGCTATAACCGGCATGCCGGCGGAACGCACACCCATCTTTTTCAGGACAGTTCCATCGCCTATATGGCTGAAAGGATCGGCTTCGAGGAGCTTACCAGCTGGAAGTTCGGGTCGGATGTGATGGATCTGTACCGGATGATCTGCGTCTGTCTGGAGCAGAACGGCAACCCCGCCATGAAGGATTATTTCTCGGAGAGATTTCTGCCGATGCTGGATGAACTGCAGATGACGATCGACAGGCACGAATTTGCTTCGGAGATCCACAGTATCTTAAAAAGGAGCAGATTATGATCAGAGTAATACTGGCTGTTACATTTGTCGTTTTATTTCTTATCGTATCGATCCTGCTGATCGGCCTTGAATATATCGCAGGTCTTTTTTCAAGAAAAGTCCGGGATGAAAGTTCGCTTGCGATCGTAAGCTGGGCCTTCCGGGTGGTGGAATGGATCGCCGGAACAAAAACAGAGGTAAGAGGTGCGGAAAATATACCGAAGGATGAGGCAGTGCTTTTTGTATCAAATCATCGCAGCATTTTTGATACGGTGCTGATTTACGGAAGGATGAAGAGACCGACGGGATTTGTGGCGAAAACGGAGATCAAGAAGGTGCCGGTCTTAAGCTGGTGGATGGTGCTTCTGCATTGCAAATTTCTGGACAGGAAGGATATGAGACAGGGACTGCAGATAATCCTTTCCTGTATAGAAGACGTGAAAAACGGCATATCTGTGATGATCTTCCCGGAGGGTACCCGGGGTAAGGGAGAGGATGAGACCGAAGTGGCTCCGTTTAAGGAGGGTTCCATGAAGGTTGCCGTAAAAGGAGGGGTGAAGATCATACCTATCGCGATCAGCGGAAGCAGGGCAGTCCTTGAGGATCAGTTTCCGAGGTTACGTCCGGCAAAAGTGATCATCGAATACGGAAAGCCCATCGATCCGAAGGATTATTCCAGGGAGGACCAGAAAAGAATGGGAGAGATCTCCCGGGAGGTGATCATAGAGATGCTGAAAAAGATCGGGGAGGGAGCATAGATGCTTTTGATCCGGGGAGGAAGAGTGATCGATCCGGCAAATGATACGGATGCCGTGATGGATCTTGCTATAGAAAACGGGGTTATCGTTTCCGCAGGAGAGGGTTCCGGGGAAGAGAAGGGATGTGAGGTCATCGATGCCTCCGGATTGGTGGTAAGTCCGGGCTTTGTGGATGTGCATGCGCATTTCCGGGATCCGGGACAGACGGAAAAGGAGACGCTTACCACAGGGGCGCAAGCAGCGGCTGCGGGAGGCTATACAAGCCTGATCCTGATGGCAAATACCGAGCCTGCGATAGACTCCGTGGAGCTTTACCGGGATGTGATGAAGCGGGCAGAGGCAGAGCCTGTTCATCTATATCAGGCGGCAGCAGTGACTCTCGGACGCCGGGGAAAAGCACCGGTAGATATGGAGGCCTTGAAGGCAGCCGGAGTGCGCGGCTTTACGGACGACGGTTCACCGCTCATGAATGAGGCTCTGGTCCGGGAAGCAATGAAACGGGCGGCAGTACTCGGTATACCGCTCAGCTTTCATGAGGAGGATCCGGCTTTTGTATCGGAAGCGGGAGTCAATGCGGGAGCGGCGGCAGCGAAACTCGGACTGACCGGAGCGGACCGGCAGGCTGAGATCGTGATGGTGAGGCGAGATCTTGAGCTTGCATTTCAGACCGGAGCCGTAATCGATATCCAGCATGTGAGTGCGGCAGAATCCGTAGAACTCATTCGGGAAGCCAAAAAGAAGGATGCCGGAAATCGGATCCACGCGGAAGCGACTCCCCATCATTTTTCCCTGACAGAGAACGCGGTTTCGGAGTATGGGACGAACGCAAAGGTCAACCCGCCCATAAGACTGGAAAGTGACCGTCAGGCGATCATAAAAGGGATTGCGGACGGGACGCTGGATCTGATCGCAACGGACCATGCGCCGCATACAACGGAAGAAAAACAAAGAGAGTTTACAAAGGCACCGAGCGGGATGATCGGTCTGGAAACAGCATTGGGGCTTGCGGTGACCAATCTCGTAAAGCCCGGATATATCGGTCTGAAGAGGCTGATCGAGCTTATGAGTATGAATCCGGCGAGACTTTACGGGCTTCCGGCCGGCAGCCTGGCTGTCGGAATGCCGGCGGATATCACGATCTTTTCTCTCGGGGAGGAACGCATCGTGACAGAGTTCCGGTCCAGGGCTTCCAATTCGCCTTTTAGGGGCAAGAGGCTCACCGGTACAGTAAAAGCAACGATCTGCAGAGGCAGGATCATTTATGAGGACTGGAAAGCATGACAGGAGAACAAAAACGGGAAGTAACGGCACATGTTGTTCGTCAGGAATATCTCACAGGGGATATTCTGGATCTGGTACTTGAAACACCGCTTGCCGAAGAGGCAAAACCGGGACAGTTTGTGGATCTGTACTGCCCGGATTCCTCCAGACTGCTTCCGAGGCCCATCAGTATCTGCGATGTGTATGCGGGAAATGTGCGGCTGGTATACCGTACGGTGGGAAGCGGCACGAGGGAGTTTGCTTTGCTGAAAGAGGGCGATACCGTGCGTATGGTGGGCAATCTCGGAAACGGGTATGACTTGAATACGGCAAAAGGCAGACATGTGATGGCAGTAGGCGGAGGTCTGGGGATCCCGCCGATGAAGCTGCTCATGAAGCGGCTCCATTCCCTGGAGGGCGACAGCCGGCCGGCCTCCCTTACGACAGTGCTGGGATACAGGGATTCGCAGTCAACCTTTCTGGATCAGGAGTTTGACGGATACGGAAAGGTGATCCTTGCCAGTGACGACGGGTCCGTTGGCATCAAGGGGACGGTGCTGGACGCGATCCGTGAGGCAGAGAAGAGCAGGAATGAGAGGCCTGAAGTGATCTATGCCTGCGGGCCGATGATCATGCTGAAGGCAATCGGAGCCTATGCGGAAGAAAAAGGGATCGACGCATATATATCCCTTGAAGAAAGGATGGCTTGCGGCGTCGGAGCCTGTCTGGGTTGTGTGGTAAAGACGGTTCGTAAAGACGGACATTCCCAGGTGAATAATGCGAGGATATGTACAGAGGGTCCGGTTTTTGCGGCTTCGGAGGTGATGCTATGATCGATCTGTCTGTTGAGCTCTGCGGTATATCGCTGAAAAATCCGATCACTTGCGCATCCGGTACATTCGGAAGCGGGATCGAGTATTCTGAATTTGTGGATCTGAACAGGCTGGGAGCCATTACCACAAAGGGAGTTTCCGCAGTTCCCTGGGAAGGGAATCCGACCCCTCGTGTGACGGAAACGCCTTCCGGGATGATGAATGCGATCGGCCTTCAGAATCCGGGCATGGATGTCTTTATCAACAGAGATCTTGCGTTTCTGAAGGATTATGATGTGCCGGTGATCGTTAATGTCTGCGGCCATACGGTTGAGGAATATCTGGAGGTTGCAGAGCGCCTGTCTGAGGAAGACGGTGTTTCCATGCTTGAGATCAATGTTTCCTGTCCGAATGTGAAGGAAGGCGGGATCGCATTCGGAACTAAGGCGGAGGCCCTGGAGAAAGTAACAAAGGCAGTCAAAGCGGTATCGAAAAAGCCTGTTATTATGAAGCTTTCACCGAATGTGACAAGTATCCCGGAAATGGCAAAAGCGGCGGAAGCAGGAGGCGCGGACGCGATCTCGCTGATCAATACGTTCACGGCAATGAAAATCGATATATATCGGAGAAAATTCGTACTGGCAAACCGGACCGGAGGTCTTTCCGGTCCCGCAATTCACCCCATAGCGGTGAGGATGGTCTATGAAGCCGCACATTCGGTAAAGATCCCGGTGATCGGAATGGGAGGAGTGGCTTCCGCGGAGGATGCGATCGAGATGCTCATGGCAGGTGCATCCGTTGTAGCCGTGGGTATGATGAACTTTCACGAACCGGCTGTGTGTGTGAAGGTCATCGAAGGGATCGCTGCATTTCTGGAATCAAACCGGATCAGCGGGGTTTCGGATCTGATCGGATGTATCAATAGTTAATTAAACATGTCAGATTAAAAAAGCATTGACAAGACCATATCCCGGTGCTAATATTCTACTAATCCTACTGAAATACTATGATAAAGAACGGGGGAGGATATGGGAAAAACAAATGCGGCAGATGACTCAACTCTTTTGATCCATGGCGGGATTTCCCGCGACAGATTTACCGGGGCGGTAAATGTCCCCATTTATCAGACATCGACATATGCACAGGAGATACCGGGTATTCATCAGGGCTATGAGTATTCCCGGACCGGCAATCCCACAAGAGAAGCCCTGGAAGCTCTGATAGCGGACCTGGAGCACGGAACGAAGGGCTTTGCCTTTGCCTCGGGGATGGCGGCTATCGATGCAGTTCTTCATCTTTTTAAGAGCGGGGACAGGCTGATCCTTTCGGATAACGTATATGGCGGTACTTTCCGGATCCTGGATAAGATCTTTAAGCAGTTCGGTCTCACGTACACGCTGGTTGATACCTCGGACCTTAAGCAGATCGAGGCTGCGATCGGCCCGGATGTGGCGGCGGTCTATGTGGAAACGCCCACGAATCCTCTCTTAAAAATCGCAGATCTCGCTGCCATCGCTCAGATCACAAAAAGGCATACGATTCGGCTGATCGTCGATAATACGTTTTATACTCCTTATCTTCAAAAGCCTTTGGATTTCGGAGGTGATATCGTGATCCACAGTGCCACAAAGTATCTCGGGGGTCACAGTGATCTGGTAGCCGGCCTTGTTGTTGTGAAGGATAAGGAGACTGCGGAACAGCTTGCATTTATTCAGAATGCCGTGGGAGCAGTGGCAGGTCCGTTTGATTCCTTCCTTCTGATCAGAGGGATCCGGACGCTGGGAGTCCGCCTTGACCGTCATGTGGAAAATGCGGAATATCTTGCTGAATATCTGGCACAGAGCCCAGATGTAAAAAAAGTATATTATCCGGGTCTTGCGGATGCTGAAGGCTATGAGATCAATAAAAA
This sequence comes from uncultured Lachnospiraceae bacterium, assembly GCA_902782575.1. Lineage (GTDB taxonomy): Bacteria > Bacillota > Clostridia > Lachnospirales > Lachnospiraceae > NK4A144. The sequence continues at coordinate 13,990 of CACZNS010000001.1, read as the reverse complement.
ACAGGCTAAAAACGGCGGAGCGATGATCTCATTCGAGCTTACGGAGGGACATGATCTCAATGCATTCTTCCGGTCATTAAAAACGATCACTTTGGCTGAGAGTCTGGGCGGAGTCGAGAGTCTGGTCTGTCATCCGGCGCAGATGACCCACGCGTCGATCCCGGCGGATGTCCGGCATGCGGCAGGGATTTCGGATGAGCTGATCCGTTTCTCTGTCGGAATAGAAGGAAAAGAGGATCTGAAAAACGATCTGGATAATGCTTTTGCCGCGTCCAGATCCTGAAGAAAGGCGGGAAATATGAAGTATTATGAATCCATGCAGGCGCTGATCGGGCATACACCGATCGTAAGGCTGAGCCATATTGCGACAAAACCGGAAGTACGTTTATTCGCAAAGCTTGAACTTTATAATCCGGGAGGAAGTGTTAAGGACAGGGTCGGGAAGGCAATGATCGAGGATGCGGAGCGAAGAGGGATCCTGAAGCCGGGAGGAACGATCATAGAGGGCACGGCCGGGAATACCGGGATCGGCATCGCATTTGCAGCCCTGAATAAGGGCTACCGGGTGATCTTTACGGTGCCTGAAAAATTTTCGGTGGAAAAGCAGGTCATTATGCAGGCATTGGGAGCGGAGATCATACATACTCCTCTTGATGATGGAATGCTCGGAGCAGAAGAAAAGGCAAAGGAGATCGCGGCGGAGATCCCGGATGCCGTGATCCTCGGGCAGTTTCGGAATATGGCAAACCCCAGGATCCATTATGAGACGACGGGACCTGAAATATACGAGGATATGGACGGGCAGATCGATCATGTGGTGGCCGGTGCCGGCAGCGGAGGTACCTTCAGCGGTGTGTTGAAATATCTGAAGGAAAAAGATGCTTCTATCCGCGGGGTGCTTGCGGATCCGGTGGGGTCCACGCTCGGAGGCGGGGAGCATGCCAACTATAAGATCGAGGGGATCGGCAACGACTTTGTGGCAGATACGATGGACATGAGTCTGGTGGATCAGGTTGTCAAGGTCAATGATGATGAAGCTTATGAAGGCTCCAGAGAGCTGGCAAAGCGGGAGGGGATTTTTGCGGGATCCTCCACAGGAGCGGCTTTCGCGGCGGCAAAGAAGCTTGCGGATACGATCGAAAAGGGGAATATCCTGATTATCGCACCCGACAGGGGAGACCGCTATTTCAGCGAGCATCTGTTTCCGGATGTGAAATAGGGGAGAAAAAGTTAATCTGTACATGGAAAACAGTTTCGGATAAAATAAAGGGGTGCGTTAGCATCTCTTTATTTTTGGAAAAAGGGAGGGGCAGATGAACAATTTTGAATACTATACACCGACGAAGGTTATTTTCGGAAAGGGCGCGGCATCACAGGCAGGAGCGGAAGCAAAGAGGATCGGAGCGACTAGGGTCCTGATCGTATACGGCAGCGACAGGGTCAGGAAAAAAGGCCTGATGGATATAGTGAAAAAGTCTTTGATCGAAGCGGGGATCTCCTATGAGGAATTCGGCGGAGTCAAGCCGAATCCGCTGTTAAGCCACGCGGAAGAAGGGGTGCAGAAGGCGATCCGTTTCAATGCCGATCTGATCCTTGCGGTAGGAGGCGGAAGTGTGATCGATACGGCGAAGGGTATCGCGCACGGAAAGGGAAATCCGGATCAGAAGCTTTGGGATCTCTGGACAAAGAAAGCACCGATCAAGGCATCCGTACCGGTCGGCGCTGTGCTTACCATTCCCGCAGCCGGCTCGGAAATGAGCGATTCCGCTGTGCTGACAAATGAGGAAACCCATCAGAAATTCGGGATCAATACAGAGTTTAACCGTTGTGCGTTTGCACTGCTGGATCCGGCGGAGGCGGAGGAGCTGCCGGACTGGCAGCTGAAAAACGGGATCGTGGATATTATGATGCATACGATGGAACGTTATTTTATTCCGGAGATCAAATGTGACCTGACTGACAGGATCGCGGAGGGAGTGATCCGCACGACCAGGGATAACGGGAGGATGGTCCTGAAGGATCGAAGCGACTATGATGCAATGGCGGAGATCTGGTGGTGCTCATCTCTTTCTCACAATAATCTAACGGAGTGCGGAAGGGGTAAGGATTTCTCGGTACATAAGATCGGAATGGCACTTTCGGCCCTTTTTGATTATACCCACGGTGCGACGCTTTCGGCAGTTTGGGCTTCCTGGGCAAGATATCTCTATAAGGATGCGGTTTTGCGTTTTGCCCGGTATGCCAGGCAGGTGTGGGATATCGAGGAGGCGGATGACGAGCAGGCGGCAGTGAAGGGGATAGACGCGACAGAAGCCTTTTTCAGAGAGATCGGAATGCCGGTATCCTTGAAGGAGCTGGGACTTGCAGATCCGGACGAGGAGACGATCAGAAAGCTCTCCCTCCACGCTACGATGAACGATACGGTAAAGCTCTCACGGATCCGTCCGCTGTCTGCGGCAGATATCGCGGAGATCTACCGGGCTGCAAAATAAGTATTTAAGAGGAGTTTATGAAAAAGCAGATGAATGTGAGAGTCCTTACGACAGCGGGAATGCTGGTTGCGGTAGCTGTCGTATTCGGATTTTTCAAGATACCGATCACACAGATCATAGAGATCCGTTTTCAATTTCTGCCGATCGCCTGCGGGGCTATGCTTTTCGGCCCCGTCGTGGGGGGTATCATCGGGGCGCTGGCGGATATTCTGGGGTATCTGGTGAAGCCGACCGGACCCTTTTTCCCCGGCTTTACACTGAGTGCGGTGATACAGGGGATACTCTACGGTCTTTTTCTTTATCACAGGGAAATAACCGCAAAGAGGGTCATTCCCGCACAGGCGGCCAATACTCTTACGATCGATTTCCTGTTAAATCCTCTTTGGCTGTCTATTCTCTACGGAAGAGGATTTATCGTTATCTTTACCGAGAGGATCGCTAAAAATCTGATCATGTTTCCGATCAACGTAGTATTGCTCCTGGTGGTCCTCAGACCGGTATATAAACACGGAAAAAATCTGCTGTACGGGACAGGTGGCGGCTTATGATGACAGAGCTTGAGGCAATGGAATACATCGAAGGGATTGCCCGGTTCGGGTCTCATCTCGGGCTGGATAATATACGGACTCTGATGCATTATCTGGGGAATCCCCAGAAAAATCTGCGGTTTGTCCATGTGGCAGGTACGAACGGAAAGGGTTCGACGGTATCTTTTTTAAGTCATATCCTGACCGAAGCAGGATACCGGACAGGTGTTTATACATCTCCGTTTATCGAACGCTTCACCGAGCGGATACGGATCGGAGAAGACGAGATTTCGGGAGAGGATCTTGCCCGGCTGACAGAGAAGGTGAAAAACGCTGTAGAGACCATGCAGAAAGATGGTCACGGAATGCCTACGGAGTTTGAAGTGGTCTGTGCGATCGCTTTTCTTTATTTTGAAGAAAAAAAGTGCGATCCCTGCGTCCTGGAGGTGGGGCTCGGCGGGAGGCTGGATGCCACGAATGTTATTGATCGTCCCCTGCTCTCCGTGATCACGACGATCAGTTATGACCATATGGAATATCTCGGGAGCACTCTGACCGAGATCGCGGGCGAAAAGGCCGGGATCATTAAGGAGGGCGGTGAGGTGCTGCTTTATCCTCAATGTGAAGAATCTGAAAAGGTATTTGAGGAAGTCTGCAGAGAGAAAAATGCTTCCCTGCATCATGTGAGAATGCCGGACAGAACCCTGAAAGCGGATCTTGACGGTGTTTCATTCCGCATAGGGGAAAGGACTTACCGGATCCGCCTGCTCGGGAGTTATCAGACAGGGAATGCCGCAACAGCAGTCTCGGCAGCGGAGATCCTGAACCGGAAAGGGATCCGTATCCCGGAAGAAGCAGTTGTAAAGGGACTCGAAAAAACGACCTGGCCCGGAAGGTTTGAGGTGATCCGAAGAGAGCCGACAGTGATCCTGGACGGTTCTCATAATGTGGAGGGGATGCAGAAGCTTGCGGAAAGTCTGAGACTGTATTTTGGTGATAAGAAAAAGATAATCCTGATCATTGGCATTCTGAAGGATAAGGAGTACGGAAAGATGCTGGATATGATCCTTCCCTTCGCAAAGGAAATCTATGCGGTCACACCGCCTACCGTAAGAGCTCTTTCTGCCGGAGAGCTGGCGGATGAGATCCTGAGGAGAAGCGGTAAGAACGCGGAGGCGGCTGCAGATCCGGTTGTGGCTTACCGGAAAGCGCTGAATAAGGCAGAGAAAAAAGATGTCATTGCCGTCTGCGGTTCGCTGTACTATATCGGCCAGATCAGAAGTTATGAAAAGATAAAGTAGATCATGAAAACAGCGAACCGTCTTTAAGGGGGGATCAAGATAATGAAAAAAGCAAAGAGAGAAAAATATGTACAGCTTGCGATCACAGCCGCCGCCGGGATTGCTTTTTTTCTGGTACTGCTTCTTGCACCGGATCTTCGGGACAGGCTGTTTCTGGACAGATCTCTTTTGAGTCTGTGTGCGATCATGTGGGCATTTATGATCATAACGATCATTTTTATTTTAGTGGATCTGGAAAGACTGATCCGATGGGAGGCTAAGGGGCAGGACGGTGGATGAGCAGGACTATCTGTATCTTGCAGCTCTTGTGCAGCGGGCACAGAAGGGAGACTCCGACGCATTTGCGGAGATATATGCCGTAACCTGGCGAAAACAGTATAATTTTGCCAGGCATTACCTGAAGGATGAGTATCTGGCGCAGGATGCAGTGCAGGATGCATACATTCAGGCATTGAAAAACATCAGCGACGTAAAGGATCCGTCGCTTTTTTTAGCGTGGCTGAATCAGATCACATTTCATGTCTGCTTTGATCATTGCCGGAAAAGAGACCGGAATTACGGAGAGATCAATCCAACGCTGCTCGAGCTCTATGAAGACGACAAACCTGAGCATAATCCGGAAGATGCTGCCCTGAATGCGGTAGAAAGAGAAAAACTGAAAGAAGCGATCAATGCATTACCGCCGCAGGAGCAGCGGGTCATTGTTATGCGATATATGAATGAGATGCAACTGGATGACATAGCGGAAGCGACCGGGGTGAGCCGGAGTACGGTGAAACGGCAGCTGCTTTCGGGCAGGGACAGGATCAGGAAGATCATAGGATAATATTATGGCAAATTACGAAAAAGAAATGGATGAAAAAAGGGCAGACGAGCTGCTGCAAAATGTTTTCAAAGCGGCCGGACAGGCGCCCAATACGATCCCGATCGATCAGCTGGTGGCTAAAAGGGAAGAAAGAATCAGAGGACTGAGGATCGCCAGAATGGCAGCCATGTGCCTGCTGATCCTGACGCTTATGGCGCCGGTTGCCTTTAAGGATTCTCTTTATCAGGACACCCGCGGGCCGATCGTAACAGAGGATACATTGAAGAACGGCCGGCTGACGATACAGGTAAAGGGAGTGTCTGCAGATATAGACTATGAAAATATCCGCGCGAAAGCAGCAGGCGGAGAAGTGATCCTGCCCGAAGATACGGACGAGGAAAACGGGATCGTGATATTTGCGGATCTGAAGGAAAACCTGGAGATATCGATCCCGGATAAGCTTGGAAATACAACGCATCTTCTGTTTTTTAAGGACAGAGAACGAGTGAGACGAAGAAGATCGTTATGGGATGTTTGGGCACCGACTATTCCACAAAGATGAATTCCGCGGATCCGTCTTTCCCGAAAATAGGTATATGAAGAGCCCTTGAACCGAGAGAGACTGCCTGATCCGCCTCGGAAATAAAATGCTGCGGCTCGGCTTCATATAAAGTGCCTTCCCGGCTGGCAGTCGTGATAAAGAGACCGTTGATGCAGTTTAAGAATTCGCCGGCGGCATCGTAGATGAAGAGCTCATCTTCTTCATACTGTTCTCTTGCAAAGCCCTTCGCGATCATCCTCAGCCCTTCTATCCCGCTGATCAGACCTGTGTTGTAGATACGTTCTCCCGTAAGCTTCTGATAAACGCCGGGATGCGAATCTTCCGTATTATCCGCGAGATAAGCCGCACCGATATAAACATCTTTATCAACAAGCCTTGTCATCAGGCGGATCCCGATGGCGGCGTGCTGCTCAAAATCCGTAGAGAAATTTTCCAGACTGGTTGTTACGATGGCGGTGATATCATCGGATTTCATGGCTTCCAGCCGCGCCGTTGTGATACCGCAGTCCAGCTGGAAGCGTCTGACGGCCCGTTCAAATTCCGCAACGCTCATCAGATCCTCATCCTGGATGGTCTGCATAAAAATAATATACGCTTTTCCCTGCTCGGAAAGCAGAGCCTTTACCTGAGCCTGTGTCAGATAGCCCTTCTCCACAGCGATATCGCCGAAGTGCATATCCACAGATTGCTGAAGCATATTTACGGTATCTGCCTGTGCCTGAGTCATCAGTCCTTCCGAAACGGCAATGGTACCGAGACGAACTTTAACGCTTGACTGGCGATCCAAAATGTTCTTCAGCTGCTTTTCCGTAAGAAGCCCTTTTTTGACAAAATAGTTTCCCAATACGTATTCAATCATAAATTCAGTATAATCTTCATTTTCTCAGAAATCAACAGATTTAAAATTGATTATGTTAATTGATTATGTGAATTTCTTGTGTCCGATACTTTATTTAGCGTTTGATTTGTGCTATATATAGTAAGAAAGATTATTTGGCAGTGATAATTTGCTGTTAAAAAAAACAAGTGAGGAGAAACAAAAAAATGAAAAGACGTCATTTTTCGGCTGTTGTTTCAGTGCTTCTTATGTTCGTTATGCTTTTGGGGACAGCCTGTGGTAAGGAAGTGGAGACACTGGATACGATTGATCCGAATGCTTATATTAAGCTCGGCGAATACAAAGGGCTGACGGTTTCGGCCGTAGATGTAACAGTGAGTGCCGGAGATATAGAAGAAACGGTCATGAATGATCTGGAAATGGCAGCCGAATATACGGATGTCAAGGACAGAGCCGTAAAGGTAGGAGATATCGCAAAGATTGATTATGTCGGGAAGAAAGACGACGTTGCCTTTGAAGGAGGCACAGGAAGCTATGATCTTGAGATCGGTTCCGAGTCCTTTATTCCAGGCTTTGAGGAGGGAGTTGTGGGAATGCGTCCCGGGGAGACCAAAGATATTCCGCTGACATTTCCGGAGGATTATCGGGAAGAATCTCTTGCCGGGCAGGATGTGGTGTTTACAGTTTCACTGAATGGGATCCAGGAGAAGAAGATCCCTTCGATCACGGATGACGGAGTTCTGGACAAGGTGAGTGAACGATACGGACAGGAATTTGAGACCGTAGACGACTATTTTGACCATGTACGGACAAATCTGATGGAGCTGAGAGAGCAGGATGCAAAGGAAGCACAGAAATCGGAGCTGCTTCAGAAGGTTTTTGATAATACGGAATGCGATCTGGAAGCTTTGCCCGGATGGCTGGTGTCCAAGAATTCAGCCGCGTATTTGGACAGTATCGAGAGTTTTGCATCCCAATACGGAATGAGCCTTGAAAATTACCTGGAAATGATGGGCGGAACCCGGGAGGAATTTGAAAAACAGGGCTGGGAGTACGGTCAGGAGATCAGCAAGCAGCAGCTGGTGATCCGGGCGATCGCAAAAGCGGAAAACATCGAACTGAAATCGAACGAAATAGAGGATTATTATAAAGAATATGCTGAACAGTACGGAGCAAGCGTTGATACATTAAAGTCATCCCTGGATGAAGACACGCTGTCGCAATATCTGCTGAGCCAGCATGTACAGGATTTTCTGCTGGAAAATGCGGTGATCGAATAGGAGCATACAAATGGAAAAGTTAACGGAGATCAGAGAACTTTATAGAAACAGGAACGATTATTTCAATAAGGAAGTGGCGGTCGGCGGCTGGATCCGCTCCAACAGGGATTCCAAAACATTTGGCTTCCTTGTTGTCAGCGACGGGACGTATTTTGAGCCGCTGCAGATCGTATACAGCAGCAGTATGCCGAATTTTGCGGAGATCGCAAAGCTGAATGTCGGTACCGCGGTGATCGTAAAAGGGACAGTGGCGGAAACACCGGAAGCTAAACAGCCGTTTGAGATCCAGGCAGCGGAGCTCACTGTAGAGGGAGTTTCCACACCGGATTATCCGCTTCAGAAGAAACGCCATACATTGGAATATCTGCGCACCATGACGCATCTCAGGCCGCGGACAAATACGTTTCAGGCAGTCTTTCGGGTACGGTCGCTGATCGCATATGCAATCCACCGGTATTTTCAGGAAAGGGATTTTGTTTATGTCCATACGCCCATCATTACCGGCAGCGATGCAGAGGGTGCCGGAGAGATGTTTCAGGTAACCACCCTTCCGATCGAAGATCCGCCACGTACAGCCGGCGGAGAGGTGGATTATTCAAAAGACTTTTTTAACAAGTCTACGAATCTGACAGTTTCCGGGCAGCTGAATGGAGAGACTTTTGCCTGTGCATTCCGGAATATATATACGTTTGGTCCGACCTTTCGTGCGGAGGATTCCAATACCACGAGACATGCGGCGGAATTCTGGATGATAGAACCGGAGATAGCCTTCGCCGATCTGGAGGATGATATGGCCCTTGCGGAAGGTATGCTGAAATATATTATCCGCTATGTGCTGGAGCATGCTCCGGAAGAAATGGCATTCTTTAATGCATTTATCGACAAGGGACTGATCGATCGGCTGACACATGTGCTGGAGTCGGATTTCGGGCATGTGACTTATACGGAAGCGATAGAACTGCTTGAAAAAAATAACGATAATTTCCAATATAAAGTGAGCTGGGGCGTCGATCTTCAGACAGAGCATGAGCGGTATCTGACGGAGCAGATCTTCAAGCGGCCTGTTTTTGTTACCGATTACCCGAAGGAGATCAAGGCGTTTTACATGAAGCTTAACGAGGACGGGAAAACCGTGGCGGCGATGGACTGCCTTGTGCCCGGGATCGGTGAGATCATCGGCGGATCCCAGAGGGAAGATGATTATGACAAGCTGCTTTCCCGGATCAAAGAGACCGGGATGAATGAGAAGGATTATGATTTTTATCTGGATCTGAGAAAATACGGTTCGGTACGACATGCAGGCTTCGGACTGGGATTTGAGCGTGCGGTCATGTATATCACGGGTATGGAGAATATCCGGGATGTACTGCCGTTCCCGAGAACAACAGGAACCTGCGAATTATAACGGAAATGATGAAAAAAACCTATATTGTATTATTCAGTTACATATTGTCTGTTGTGCTTACCGTGACGGTTTTTGCCGAGCCGTCAAAGTCGGACCTCAAAAAGGATAAGGCGGCGAATCAGGATAAGCTGAATGCTGTCAACGAAGAGATCGGTGAGATCGAGGGTCAGCAGGAGGAAGCACAGGCTCAGGCCGATGCGGCACAGGAGCAGCTGATCGCTCTGCTTGCAAATGTTGATATCCTTAAAAGCGATATCGCCAATAAAGAGGTGGAACAGCAGCAGGCACAGGAAGCCTATGATGCGGCTGAAGCGGAAGAGCAGAAGCAGTACAAGGCCATGAAGGCGAGGATCCGTTATTTATACGAAAACGGGAACAGCGGGTCGGAGTACATTGAGGTTCTGCTGCAGGCTGAGAGTATTGCTGATGCGATCAATAAAGCCGGCTATGTCAATAAGCTCTATGAATATGACCGGACGCTTCTGGTGAATTATAAGGAAGCGAAGGAGAGAGTTGCCGCACTTCAGGAGCAGCTGGATGAGGATATGGCAGAGCTCGAGGAGCTTCAGATGGAATATGCGGAGCAGGAAAACGAACTGAATTCCACCATCGAGGAGCAGAGAGAGACCATCGAAAACTTCAACTCCAAGCTGGCAAATGCCAGAAGCGAGGCTAAGGCATACCAGAAGAAGATCGATCAGGACAATGCAGCGATCGCAAAGATCGCTGCCGCGGAAAAGAAAGCCGCAGAGGAAAAGGCCAGGAAAGAAGCCGAGGAAAAAGCCCGCAAGGAAGCCGAAGCAAAGGCTAAAAAGGAGGCTGAAGAGAAGAAGTCTTCCGATGAAAGCAGCGATTCGGAAAAGAGCAGTGAGTCGGAGAAGAGCAGCAGTGATTCGGGATCATCCTCCAGTCCAAACTATACCAGTTCCGGCGGATCCGGCACAGGAAAGGAAATCGCTGATTTCGCACTGCAGTTCGTGGGTAATCCATACGTACCGGGAGGCACAAGCCTGACAAACGGCTGCGATTGTTCCGGGTTTACAAGCTCGGTCTATAAGCATTTCGGGTATTCGATCCCCAGAAACTCCGCATCGCAGGCGGGATTCGGGAAGGCAGTTGATTTCTCGAATGCACAGCCCGGCGACATTGTCTGCTATCCGGGACATGTCGGGATCTATATCGGCGGCGGAAGGATTGTCCATGCGTCCACACAGGCAACGGGGATCAAGGTCTCCAGTGCAACCTACCGGTCGATTTCAACGATCCGCAGAATCGTACAGTAGAGCAGGAGGGGGAAGACAATGATTGATTTTACGCTGGAAGAAGCCCTGCAGGCTTCAATGGATCGGAACGTCTCCGATGTTCACATTTCCGTAGGACGTCCGATCATGATCCGTGTGGACGGAGAATTGGTGGAGCTGAATGATAAGAAGCTCATGCCGAAGGATGTGGAAGATCTTTTAATGCCGATCCTCGATGAACGTCTGAGAAATGAACTGGCAGAAAAGGGAGAGATTGACTTCGCTTATTCGCTTCGCGGAATAGGACGTTTCCGGCTGAATGTATTCAGGCAGCGCGGCACTTATGCAGGGGCACTCCGGCTGCTTCCTTTCGAGATCCCCTCGCCGGAATATCTGGGTATTCCGGAAGCGGTGCAGAATCTGACGACGAAAAAGAGAGGCCTGGTAATCGTGACCGGTCCCACCGGATCCGGGAAATCCACGACACTGGCTTCGATGATCAATGAGATCAATAAGGCACAGCCTGTTCATATCATTACATTGGAGGATCCGATCGAATATCTGCACAGATCTCAGCAGGCTGTTGTAGTGCAGAGGGAGATCGGGCTGGATACGCTTGGCTATGCTCCGGCACTCCGGGCAGCTCTCCGGCAGGATCCGGACATCATCCTTCTGGGCGAGATGAGAGATCTGGATACGATCGCCACGGCGGTCACCGCTGCAGAAACAGGACATCTTGTATTTTCCACTCTGCATACAATAGGTGCGGCACCTACCATCGACCGGATTGTTGATGTGTTCCCGCCCCATCAGCAGGAGCAGATCAGAATCCAGTTGGCAACCGTGCTGGAGTGTGTCATCTCCCAGCAGCTGATGCCGCTTGACGGCAAGCCGGGGCGGTGCGCGGCATTTGAGGTCATGATCGCAAATCCTGCGATCCGCAATCTGATCCGTGAAGGAAAGACTTTCCAGATTCCCTCCATGATGCAGACAAACCGTAAGGCCGGGATGATCACGATGGATGATGCGATCTTTGAGTTGTATTCCGAGCATAAGATTTCCGGTGAGACCGCGCTGAATTTCGCTCAGGATTTCGCTTATCTGTCACGGAAGATCAATCCGGGTGCGCCTGTCGGTTCCCGCTGATTATGACATCAGAGCTTTTGATCGGTATGATCGTTACGCTTCTCGGTGTTGTGATCGGATTCGTTTTAAATATTCGTATGCTTTCCGTTCGGTATCATTTGATAGAGGTGCTGAACGGAATTTTATATTTATCCGTCTATATGAAATACGGACTTCATCCCGTGACCTTGTTATACTGCTTCTTACTGAGTGCATTGCTGGCAGTAAGCGTGATCGATCTTTGCACTCATGAGATCCCCTCCGGATTTCATGGTTTCATTCTGATTCTGGGGCTGAGTGCGATCGTTCTGGATCTTCAGAACAGGGGCAGGCATCTGATCGGATTTTTTTCTGTAAGTCTGCCGCTTTATCTGATCTATCGTTTAACGAAAGGAAGAGCGATCGGCGGAGGAGATATCAAGCTTATGGCAGTGACCGGGCTGGTGATCGGATGGCAGCTGAATCTGCTGGCATTTCTGCTGGGATGTGCGGCAGGGGCAGTAATCCATCTCATTCGGATGAAGATCAGCAAAGTATCGAATGTCTTTGCATTGGGACCCTATCTGGCGCTGGGTGTTTATATCAGTATTCTGGCAGGAAATGAAATTTTGGCATGGTGTGAGCGAGTGGCTTAATTGTAACCGGTAAAAAAATGAACAGAAATTGCGGGGGGAAAGGGAAAATGGCAGAAATAACAAATCAGGAAAAAATGATCATTCTGGATTTCGGTGGTCAGTATAATCAGCTGATCGCGAGGCGGGTACGGGAATGTCAGGTGTATTGTGAAATACATCCATATACATTGCCACTGGAACGGATAAGGGAAATGAATCCGAAAGGGATCATCCTTACAGGCGGACCGAACAGTGTCTATGCCGCAGATTCTCCCGTGTGCGGGAAAGAACTCTTTGAACTGGGAATTCCGGTACTCGGTATCTGCTACGGTGCTCAGCTAATGGCGCATGTCCTGGGCGGAAAAGTGGCGACGGCACCGGTCTCTGAATATGGCAGGACCCCGGTCACGGTAGATACCAGGGGGGAACTGTTTCGGGATGTAAACGAACACTCCATCACGTGGATGAGCCATACGGATTATATAGCTTCGGTGCCGGCCGGCTTTCAAGCGGCCGGACATACGCAAAACTGTCCCGTGGCGGCAATGGCTGATCCTTCCCGCAGGCTGTATGCGGTACAGTTTCATCCGGAAGTGGTGCATAGTGAAGAAGGCTTTAAGATTCTTAAGAATTTTGTGATCGGTATCTGCGGATGCACAGGTGACTGGCAAATGGATTCCTTTGTAGATAAAACGATTGCAGCATTGAGAGAGCGGATCGGCAGCGGGCGGGTGCTTTGTGCTCTTTCCGGCGGAGTCGACTCTTCCGTGGCAGCGGTGCTTTTATCCAAAGCAGTCGGTGAGCAGCTGACCTGTGTATTTGTGGATCACGGTCTGCTTCGAAAGGATGAGGGAGATGAAGTGGAAGCGGTATTCGGACCGGGCGGTTCCTATCGACTGAATTTTATCCGGGTCAATGCGCAGCAGCATTTCTATGAGAAACTGGCAGGAGTAACGGAGCCTGAACAGAAGCGCCATATCATCGGAGAAGAATTTATCCGTGTTTTTGAGAGGGAAGCAAAGAAGATCGGAAAGGTGGACTTTCTGGCACAGGGGACGATTTATCCGGATGTGATCGAGTCCGGCCTTGGGGATTCCGCAACGATCAAATCCCATCATAATGTGGGCGGTCTGCCGGAACATGTGGATTTTCGGGAGATCATCGAACCTCTGCGGATGCTCTTTAAGGATGAAGTGCGCAAGGTGGGACTTCAGCTTGGTATTCCCGAAAGACTCGTATGCCGTCAGCCCTTCCCGGGTCCCGGTCTCGGGATCCGCATCATCGGCGAGGTAACGGCTGAGAAAGTAAAGATCGTACAGGAAGCAGATGCGATTTTCAGGGAAGAACTGGAAAAGGCAGCAGGAGAGTGGCGGGAGTCCGCAAACGGCACGATGCCGCCCTGGATGCCGGATCAGTATTTTGCTGCACTGACCAATATGCGCTCCGTCGGCGTTATGGGTGATGGGCGCACCTACGATCATGCGGTCGCGCTCCGGGCCGTACAAACCTCCGATTTTATGACAGCGGAAGCTGCGGAATTGCCCTGGTCTCTCATGAAGCATGTTATGAACCGGATCATCAATGAAGTAAAGGGAATCAATCGATGTCTCGTGGATCTGAGCTCGAAACCGGCCGCAACGATAGAGCTGGAATAACAATACTGTCCAAGGGCAAAGCAGATTATCCTCTCAGAGGTAAACTGTCTTAGCCTGTAAGAATTAAATAAAACAATAGTAACAGACCTTGTGAAAGATCACTAAACTGTCTTTCCAAGGTCTGTTCTTTTGTTTATTAATCCTT